>NZ_JBIWEU010000023.1:0-46204 GCF_044762675.1 Peribacillus sp. NPDC096448
CTGATATTAAGAAACAGTTTCCAAGTGCAGCTCATATGTGTTCTTGGGCAGGACTAGTTCCTGGGCATAACGAAAGTGCGGGAAAAAGAAAATCGGCTAAAACAAAAAAAGGAAACAAGTATTTGAGATCAGCATTAACAGAAGCAGCTCATTCTGTAAGAGGATCTAAAAACTATCTCGGAGCACTGTATAGGCGTACAGCATCACGAAAAGGTAAGAAACGAGCAGGAATAGTAGTCGCTCATGCCATGTTACGTATCTCCTATTATCTCTTAACTCGAAAAGAAATGTATGTAGACTTAGGCGAAGACTACTTTGATAAACAGAGACAACAATCAATTTTTCGGCATTCACTAAGAAGACTTGAAAGTTTAGGATACACAGTTACATTACAAGAACCTGAAGCATCTTAATTCAGTCCACTTACCTACAATAAATCAGTAAATTAGGCGCTCTCCCCTTTTTAAAAAAACAATGAGCTGCGTCTTCTTAAGTATTGCCTTTTCCCCTAAATTCCAGAAGTCTATTTTCATGGTAGTTCATTAAGAATCCCTATTTACATAGAAGGAAGATACACTCTCCATTCTTTCCAAGCTTTAAGATAGCCACTTAAGTCATGCGGGTGAACTCTAATACAAACGCCTATACGTGTGTATAATTGAAAAAGAACTTCATCCAAAAGCCTTTCTGTATTAAAGGGGACATCTTGAGTCAATAATGAGAAAGATGACAATAGTGTCCTTAAATTTAAATTGTCTGGAGAAGAGCAAAATGCATATGTAAAATCATAAATCTTTGGACCGATTAAAGGCGAAGGGTCTATAACTCCATTTAATTTATTGCCCTTATATACAAAATTATGAACACCAGCATCTCCATGTAGGTAATACTTTTCTTCTTGATGTTCGTATGTTTTCAATTTATTAACCAATAACTCCACTTTTTTATGATCCTCGCTTGGTAATAAATCGCCTATATCCTCTTTGGCAAATTCCAAACTACTTAGATTGAAGTCCGCCCATGAATTTCTATGTATTCCATTTACTCTTCCCCAGTTATCTTTGTTTACTTTTTTGTATTTATTTAATAGTTCCTTAATTAAAATCGACATCCATTCTAATTTAGATCCTCGATTAAAATGAGTTTCTCCAAAAATATAAGAGTATACAATAAATTCTTTTTTCTCATCTGTATAAAGTACATTTGGCAACAAATTTACATCTTTATAAGTAAGGAGAAAATCCTCTGTTATAGCTATAAGTTTAGGTTGGTCTATTTTTATTACATATTTCGGTATTTCATTGTTATGTAGAGTATATAAAATTCCATTTGTAGTACCACTTTTTAGTTTTGTTAAGTCTATATCATCATTTTTTATTATGCCTTGGTTTACAAGACTATAAATAATTTCATTTATTTTCTCCATTTATTTTTTCCTCTCGATTAATTTATTAAACTAACCTTCCCTTTTAATTGAATAACAAAAAGCTGCCTTAAAGACAGCTCTAATCTTCAGCTAACGTACTCGTTAGTTCCATAAAGAAAAGGATTACCACAGCAATCCCCTTGTTAAACTCAATAATCCATTACTGTAGCAGAGCAGAATTAGTTGTGAGCAGTATTTCGTCTATACCAATTCTCTAATGACATGTCTCCAAAATATTCCTCAAAGTCCAATCTTAAAGGAGCAATCAATTCAAGAGCATTTCCGTCTGGGTCATCAAAATAAATAGCTGCGTGAGCTTGTGGATTGTTATCAAGAACTAAAGGTTGTTGTTCTTCAGTTAAGTCAAAGGTTGTACGAATTTCGATTCCCTTACTATTCAACCAATCTTTTGCTGATGTCATGTCCTCTATATCTATTTGTAAAGCTACATGTCGTATTGAAGGATGGTAGGGAATTTCTACATGGTTTGTTTCCCAAAGACCAAGCCAACTTTTACCTTTCTCAATCCAGAAGAAAGCTAATTTATCATTTTGATAGGCAATTTCTAAATCTAACTTTTTATAAAATTTTATTGAGTTTTCAAGATTACTTACAGGTAAATGTGCCTCGTAAAGACCCTTTATCATTTCTCGTCCCACCTCGTTATGATATCTATAAATTCCTTATATTTACTGTATCATACCAATATTTGGATTCCTAGATATAAGCCTGAATCAAGCCGCATTTATTATCGTAGTTTTTGAATTAAATCAGAATTTTGTTGAACTATCCTGCCCCGTTAGCGCCATAAGAAAGAGCTGCCTTAAAGACAGCTCTGATCTTCAGCTAACGCACCCTATAGTTTAAGTAGAAACCTTCACAATCTCTTCTAAACTTTAACATATTACAATCCCTAAAATAGGTTGTTCCAGAATCTAGTGCAAAAAGCCGCCTTCTTATTAAAGAAAAGCGCCCTTTAATTGAACTGTTAATATTATATTATCGCCCGTATTATAATTTAGATAAGTTACAAAACTGACGAATGATTTTCCGGAGTCCTTGGCATAGTAAACTTTTCATTCCTTCATAAAACCAGTAATTTGACGATATAGCTTCTCGGGATGGGTGAGATTGACCATATGGTCAGCACCTGGAATTTCTATGATTCGAGCGTTTGAGTGCTTTCGAAAGTAATTGGCAACACGAAGGTTATCGGGTGAATCCTCCTTACCGATTATCAATAATGTTTTGGCCGTCAATTCTCCTAATCTTTCGATGGCCGGTGGTTGCGGCCAAATCAATTTAACAGCCGGCCATTCAAACATTCGGTTCATATGGTGCCGGAGCATTTGAACCATCAAATTCAGGTGAGGACTCACCTTTACAACACGATACGATGGATTACTGAGCAAAAGCTCAACCATCTTACCGATATCGGGGGCAGCTTCATGAATCGCCTTCATATTCTTTTCAAATTCCTTTGAATAGCTAAACCCGGATAATCCAGGCGCAAGCAAAACAAGTTTTGAAACCCTTTCAGGATAATTCAGAGCAAATTCAGTGGCAATTTGGCCACCCATTGAGTGACCAATAAGTGTCGCCTGATTGATTTCTAGATGATCAAGCAGCGACAGCAAATCTTCAACATGGTTGACATCTTCTGAAGGGGTCGGTGATTTCCCGGTCCCACGTCCGTCAAAAGCAACGACCTTGTAGTGTTTCGCTAAAAGAGATGCGACAAATGTCCAGTTCCGTACATCAGCACCACCGGTAAGGAGAACCACAGGATAACCATTACCATTAACTTCGTAATACAAATCCATTGAAATCCCTCCATTCATTACAATTTAATCTTATAATTTAATAATTAAAACTATGTTATCTTTCTTAAATAATCTTGCTTTTTTCTGGCTTAACTTACAATTCAAGAAGCACCTTTTAATTTCCTTACTTATTCTAGGATTTGGCTCGATTGTTGAACACAAGTTAAAAACCTCTCTTCAACTAAACTGCCCCGTTAGTGCCATAAGAAAAAGCTGCCTTAAAGACAGCTCCGACCTACAGCTAACGCACCTGTTAGTTCAACAAGATAAACCATAACCTCCCCCCCCCCCTTAAACAAGGGTGGTTAACATAATTTTCGATTTGTCGCTATTTCAAATTACAGATTATTTCATATAAATTACTACAAGCATCCATAAAGCTAAAACACCAAGGATAGCGAGTGTTATACGCGTAGATAGTATCCGTACTTCAAAGTTGGTTTTCTTAGATGGTTCAGGATATGCAATTACATAAATTCCCTTTAATAGTGCGAGCCATGCAATCAGTGTAATGAATCCTTGCCAGTTAAGTGCCCATACATTATGCAGGATAACAGTACCTAACCCTAGGAAAATTGATAGAAAGCCATACATAATCCCAAATCCTCTGTCCTCGACCACTAGTTTTTTCAGTTCACGTAGTACCAATGGACGTACGAAAAGTATTCCCGATATGATAACCGTCGTCCATCCCCAAAACAGTCCTAAAAAGGTACTTGCTTCCATTGTTGTCTCACTCCTTTCGATTATATTTATATTTCAGGTACTTCCTTTTTAGAATTGAATCGGAAGAGGCGTTTTCATATCCTTTTGATATTAATGATGTATGAATATCATTCATGTGAGGTTTGAGGTTTACATAACCATTCATATCAGAAATAGGAGCAGTTAAAAATTCAATTATTTGTTGAACTAACCTGCCCCGTTAGTGCCATAAGAAAAAGGCTGACTCAGAAACCTCTCTTATTGTAGTGAAAAACTCTAATCCTTTTTACTTTCTATATTATGTAATTGAGCGACTATAAACAAAAGTAATACAACAATCATACCAACCATAGCCGCAATACCAGCGTGATATCCGGAAAAAATTTCATTTCCTTCAAAAAGACTAACTATGCCAATGCCACCTATTCCTCCAATGAGTAACAAGAACAACATCACTGTAAATTTCCACACATCAAATCCCCCAAAAATACACATTTACAATTTTAAGCTAACACGTTTAGTTGAAGAAAAACGTATTGCTTATAGAAAATATATTAATCCAGTAATACCCAAAGAGATTACACCTATGAGGCCTGAGAAGAATGCTATTTTCGTTCTAAAATTCCTATGTCCTTCTGATTCAGAATGAAAATTAGCTCTTTGCTGTTGCCCACCTGTCCAAGCTCCAATAAAAATACCAGAAATAATAATGCCAACTACTCCGATTATAAGAAAAAACTTAAACATGAATAAATCCCCTTTTTTTCATTTTTATTACATAATATACCATGAATTTCATTACATTTCTTGGTGAACTAACCTGCCCCGTTAGTGCCATAAGAAAAAGGCTGCCTCAGCAACCTTCCTTATTAAAGTAAAGCACCCGTTAGTTTAAGTACAATCTTTCACAAATTGATATCTATCCTTGAATTTAATACAACAAAAAGGTTCTAGAACCTTTTTGTTTAATTTACCTTTTAAATTCACCTTCTGAATGAATAATCTAACTTGTAATCCAATCTGCTTCATCGCTCATTAGAAATTTAATAGTTTTTGCAACATTTTAATGCATTAACCGTTATTTGAGAAGGAGTTAACTTTTTCTTGCTTAATAGCTAACTGTTTTTAAAAGTAAGTCGGGTCTTTTGAACCGGAAAGGTATATTTTTAACTATAAAAACTATGACAAAATTTTTCCTTTTTGCCTACTTGCTAAATTCAGCAAGTAAAATATTTTTAAAAGGATTAGGACTGTTATCTCTACCCAAACTGTTCAAACTGATGACCAACGTATGCTTGCCTCCAAGTGTACCTCCAGCAAGAGTAGAAAACCCTAGAATGCCACCTGTGTGTCCCCATATCGAGGCACCGTTTGGAAGCTTAGTTTCAAAGATTCCAAGACCATATCCATCAATTCCTGCTGTTCCTGTAGGAACTGTAGTAAGCATTTGTTTTAGTTGCTGTTCCTTCAGTAATTTGCCACCGAGCAAGGAAGTGAAGAATTTATTTAAGTCGTCAGCAGTAGAAATCATATCTCCAGCCGAGCTGCCTGCACTTGGGTTATAATAAGTAACGTCTTTTATCTCACTTGCTTCGTCTGGTTGGGAATATCCCCGAGCATGCTTGGTACCTGGAATAACGCTTGAATTACCAGGTAGGAATGTATCCGACAATTCAAGCGATTCAATAATCCGATTTTCAATCTCTTCCGCGTAGCTGTTTCCGGTTACTTTTTCAATAAGAATACCCAGTAATACGTATCCTGTGTTTGAATAAGACCAGCCCTTTCCTGGGTCAAAGTCTGGGGGCAGTGAAATCCCCATCTTCACGAGTTCTTCAGCCGTATACGATTTTTTTGTATCCATAAAATCAGCGTCTTTTGACCTTGAGTATTCAGCGATACCACTTGTATGGTTCAATATCTGCCGGATGGTAATCTGTTTATCATTATATCCGTTTCCTTGAATGACACCAGGCAACCATTTTTCGATGGAGTCGTCTAGATTCAAGCGGTTCTCTCCAGCTAATTGAAGTACAACCGTTGCGGTGAACGTCTTCGTCACGCTGCCAATGCGAAAACGAAAATCTGTTTTCATTGGTTTTTTGGTGCTCAGATTCGCTACCCCAGCGGCATAACCCCACGTTTTTCCATCCTCAGAAGTTTTAGCAAGTATTCCCGGGAATCCAAGTTGCAATGTATCCCGCATTGCTTGCTTGACGGAATTATGATCTCGTTGAGTGCTTGTTTGTAACGAACTAGATACATTTTGAGTAGGCTCTTCTTTTGCAATTGAGGGTGGCGATGTGTATAGCAGGGAACTTCCAGTTATTAATAGGGCAAGACTTGCAAATGTAATTTGACTACGTATTTTCATAAGGCATTCCCTCTCCTCTATTAATATAGTATAGGTGGTTGCTTGTTGTTCCATATTAATCACACAGCTATACTTTGCATAAAATGACTATCCTCGTCTTGATACTCATCATTCTCATATTGATTTCCAATGTGCTTTTTTATAAGGAATTGTTCCATTTCTTTTACATACGATTTAAAGTTATAACTAATTTTACCATAAAATCCAATAATTAGATTTAAATATCATTTTTCTATTCTCATGGTTTAGTATTTATTGCATAGTTCGAATACAATATGATTGATGAACTCCCTCAGTTTAATACGATTTTCTCACAAATACTCGCTTATTCGCAGGATTTCATCACCATTGAATTTAAGTTCACGGTTAAATGGAGTGATTTCAGGACATGAAGATTTCGTGAAGGCATAGTGAAATAAAGGAGTTGTAGAACACTCCATATTTTACCATATAATGTACATTCTCCACGCCGCCCCTGGAGGCTTTCCCTCCCATGTCTCAACGGGTCAATTGCCCTATCATTCCTTCGTCATGCCTATCCAAGGGGTGGAGGCCAGTTATGCTATCCTGATGGGTCGGTGCCCTTTTGTTCAAGAAATCTGGTACTCCGTACATATTTGAAATCCTACGAATAAGCCAACATTCGTAAAAAGAAAAAGTCTATGAAAATTAGTTTTTGAAGGTTCCCTTCGAGAACCCTATTAAAAAATCCCCCTTTAAAACTACGCAACCAGTTCAGTTATAGGTTGAACTTTATCTGCACAATAAGACTCGTTTCTGCGTGCTATTCCAACAAATATCCTAGCTAGCTTACCTACCAATTTCATAATCGATTTCATTTTCTTCATTTTTTTCACCTTAACATTATGGGTGTGAATGGCTCGAAATTCCGTGTTATTCATCACAAGGCTCATGGTGGCTAAGTAAAGGAAACGCCTTAGCCTGGATCGCCCTCGCTTAGAAATGACAATTTGCCCTTTCCACTTTCCAGAGCTTGCTTCAGCCAAATGCAACCCAGCGTGCCGAAGTAAAGAATTACCGTGTGAAAAACCACTTAGATCTCCTGCTTCACCTAATATTCCAGCTAAAGAAATTTCACTAATTCCCTTAATGGCAAGAAGCTTCTTGGCAAAAGGTATTTGTTTTAATACATCCTTAACCTCTTGTTCCACTCTTTCGAGTTGTAAGACTGCGAGGTCATACTCCTCTAATAATTGTTCCAAATGAAATTTATACGCTTCAAGTGCTTGTCTTGTGCCGACAGATTTCCTAGCTAATTGAAGAAGTAATTGAGCTTTCTTTAATCCAGGCTGCCTCTTCATTATTGATTTCCATCCTGAAACAACATCGTGAGGTTTCAGGGAACGCAGTTCCATTGGAGATGGAAATAAACGAAGTGTGGCGATAGCCCCTTTACCAGTAATGTCTTTAAATACTTGCCTGAGTTCGGGAAAGACAATATCTACCCAACGGTTTAATTGATTAATAGTGCTAACGAGTCGTTTAACTACCACATCACGGTTAGACATAAGGACCCTAAGTATTTCAAATGATTCTGAAGTGTTCCTGACAAAGGCGTAGTAACCGTTCTTCACCATATCAGCGATAACCAGGGCATCTTTCTTATCACTTTTAGACTGAGTATTATCACGGTTTTCTTTATTCCTTTTTACTAAGTGAGGGGTTTACCGTTACTACCTCAATTCCTTGTTTAAATAGCCATTTTGAAAGATTAATCCAATAATGGCCTGTAGGTTCCATTCCCACGATGGCTGCATCCAGTTTATTTAATCTTTGAAGCTTATCCATCCATTTTAATAAACTAGCAAAACCATCTTCATTATTTTCAAATGCACAAGTGGATCTCCGACTACAATTCCACGGAAATTCACTGCTCTAGCCACATGTAATTGTTGGGCAATATCCACTCCAACAACAAGGTGTTTATCGGAAATTCTTTCTATTAGTTGATTTTGTTTATCTTGCATTTTAAACTTCATATTAGGGTTCCTCCTAAGGTTTTGAGTTAGAGTGGTGTCTTACTCACATCTTACTGAGGAGCCCTATTTTTTTCAAAGCTGAAAAATAACGAACTACAGGAATGCTATTCTGCCCCTTTAGCTCCATAAGAAAAAGAGCTGCATAACAGCTCTGATAATTACCTATAGCATTAAGAAGTACATTAATTCAATTCCTTATTTTTTCAAATGATAAGGTACAGTTGTTACTACCACGTCTCTTCGAAACAGTAAGAAGGCCCGAATAAGAAAACTTGATTGATTGTGAAGAATATTGTGCCAGCCTTTTTTGGGAATAAATTGTGGAATAACAACAGTTACCTGATAATTCCCTTCCCTTGCTTTATTCTCTACAGTATCAACAAATTTTGTAAGTGGGTTGATGATACTTCTGTAATGAGAGTGCAGTGTCACCAGTCTTACATCAGGTTGCCATCTCTTCCATTTTCCTTCAAATTTCTTCTCGTCATCTCTTTCAAATGCAACATACACTGCAATAATTTGTTGTGGAGAAAGCGATTTAGCATAATTTAAGGTATTCTCTACAACATGAGTCATGCCAGCAACAGGCACTATCATAACATTACCGTCAATGGTCGCAGATGGTTCACAAGTTGTAAGCCTAAGTTGGTCTCCAACAGCTTCATAATGCTTTCTAATTCTATGAAAGATAAAGACAATGATAGGTAGAAAAATTAAGATTGACCAAACCTGTGAGAATTTTGTTAAAAAGAATATTAATGTGACGGTTAAGCTAATAACGGCGCCCGTAGTATTAATAATGAATTTTGGTACCCACCCATGCGGCTTCTCTCGTAACCATTTAACCATCATGCCCGATTGAGATAAAGTAAATGGAACAAATACACCAACTGCGTAAAGTGGGATAAGATGCTCCGTTTCTGCATGGAAAGCAAGGATTAAAATGATCGAAGCAATTCCAAGTATGATAATCCCATTAGAATATCCTAATCGGTCTCCTCTCATTAGAAACGCCCTTGGAATAAACTTATCCTTTGCAAGATTTACTGCCAACAATGGAAAAGCAGAATAACCAGTGTTCGCAGCAAGGATTAAAATCAATGCTGTAGTTCCTTGTATAAAGAAGTACATGAAATTCCGGCCGAAAGTTTCTTCGGCAATTTGGGAAACAACGGTTACCTCTCCACTAGGAGAAATACCATAATAATAGGCTAAACATACAATTCCTGAAAACAGTACGGCAAGCAAGGCTCCCATCGCCATTAATGTTTTAGCAGCATTATTAGGTGCTGGGTCTTTAAAGTTAGGAATGGCATTCGATATAGCTTCAACCCCTGTTAAGGCGGAACTTCCTGAAGCAAACGCCCTTAAAAGAATAAACAAACTGATTCCCGCCACAGGTGTACCTATTGGGGTGTGCAATTCAGGCGAAACTCCTCCAGTTAGAATATTATAAATACCTACACCAATTAATATTAACAACGCTAAAACGAATAAGTAAACGGGGTAGGCTAATATTGAAGCAGACTCCGTTACTCCTCTTAAATTCAAAATTGTAATAAAAATGACAAATATAATGGCAATTTCCACATTAAAGTTATGTAAAGTGGGGAAGGCAGATGTTAAAGCATCAGTCCCAGCAGACACACTTACAGCAACAGTTAGTATGTAGTCTACCAATAGGGAACCTCCAGCTATTAAGCCTGGATTTACACCTAAATTGCTCTTTGAAACCACATACGCTCCACCGCCATGAGGATAAGCAAAAATGATTTGTCTATAAGACAATATGAGAGCTGTTAAAAGAATTAATACACCAACTGCGATAGGAATTGAATACCAAAATGCTGCTGCACTTAACGTAATCAATACTATCAAAATTTGTTCAGGACCATATGCCACTGATGATAGAGCATCAGAAGAAAGGATTGCTAATGCTTTCTTTTTGTTTAATCTCTGTTCTCCTAATTCATTGGATTTCAGAGGTCGCCCAATTAACATCCTTTTTATAAGTGAAATCATTATTCCAAACCACCCTAATAGTTTTTATGAGTTAATTTTTATCCGTACATACAGTATTGACTCAAAAGAGCAATAAAATTTTACATGAATACAAAAAAGTGCCTACAGAATAGACCTGTAGGCACATCACTTTTCGTGTGTCACAAGCTCCACCTTCCTTCTCATTTAACGCTTACGAGGTTAGCTGTCGGATTCGGACCTTGAGTAGCCCTACCTTTAAAGGATTCACCCCTTGGGTATAGTAACAACCCACAAAAATGGTTCCCCCGTACCTAATGGTTTCAGCGATTTAGAAATTGAAACTTTGATTATAATACTCCTATGATCAGCAATTGTAAATGGATTTTATGTAAAAAAGATTAAAACTCAGGAAAACATAAATAACTACGTTTCTACGATAAAGCAAGAAGGTACGAGTCAGTAACTCGATGGGTTATGAAGAATATATTGTGCCACCCTTTGGAAGTTACTAGATCAATGATTAAATCGGTACTTTCCAACTCAAGCATCAATGACAAATCACCTAATGTATCCACGCGTAATTATAAATCGCCGCTTTGGGTAGATACCAAATTATTACTGCATACATGGAAAAAGAAAACGTTGATCTACTTTTGTTTCCCAATGAAACCGTAGTTAATGTTCAGAGTTATCTACATAGAAGGGGAATGGAATGAAGCACATGTGAAATACTAACCAAATGTCAAATAGTTTCTAATGTTTGTATTGGGTCAACTTGTAGTAGCAGAGTATCTAACAGAAGGCCCTCCTTTTCCTTTGGCAATATTCACATTTCACCGTACAAATGTACATTTTTTTTCGTACCCTTAATATCTAATTTACAGTTAGGATGATGATTAATTTGAAAAAAAGAATAGAATTTTTAGATCCACCAAAAATTCTTGTAATGGGCTTTGCCGCCTTGATACTTATTGGTTCATATTTGTTAACACTCCCAATCTCCACTGAAGATGGGAATGGTCTTTCTTTTTTAAATGCTTTATTTACTTCTACCTCTGCTACATGTGTAACAGGGCTTGTCGTAGTTGATACGGAAACGACATTTACGAAGTTTGGAGAGTTGGTGATTTTATCACTTATTCAGGTGGGTGGTCTAGGCTTTATGACATTTGCAACATTTTTCTTCTTCTTATTAGGCAAAAGAATCTCATTAAAAAGCAGATTGTTGCTTCAAGAATCCTTAAATAACTTATCTATGGCAGGTGTAGTTAGGTTAGTAAAAAAGATTTTGATTTTCACTGCTGTCATTGAAATCCTAGGTGCCGTTATATTATCTATTCGTTTTTCTTTCGATATGCCAATTGGTAAAGCACTCTATTATGGCGTTTTTCATTCGATATCTAACTTCAATAATGCGGGTTTTGACTTAATGGGAGAGTTTAGGAGTCTGACACCTTATGCAGAAGATCCTATCGTAACCCTTACTGTTGCTGCCCTAATAACATTAGGCGGAATTGGCTTTATCGTTATAAATGAACTATACGAATACCATGATACCCATCGGTTATCCGTTCATACGCAAATTGTATTGATGACTAGCTTAATCCTTACAATAGGAGGGGCCATTTTAATATTCATATTTGAATATGGAAATGACAAAACGTTACAGCCTTTATCTTACGCTGGAAAAGTATTGTCTTCATTGTTTCAATCAGTTACACCGAGAACAGCAGGATCTAATACATTAAACATTCCGGACTTAACACAGCCTACTTTGTTGCTTATCATCTTCTTAATGTTTGTTGGGGCTTCTCCTGGGTCGACTGGTGGCGGGATTAAAACCACTACATTAGCCACCCTAATAGGAACTGTTTGGTCTCAGATTAAAGGGAAAGAAGATGTAGTTTTGTTTCGTCGCCGCATAGTTATTGAAACAATATTTAAAGCATTAACAGTTACTGTAATTGGGTTATCTTTAATATTAACGATTACCATGTTACTGACCATCACAGAAAATGGTAGAGATTTCTTAATGATATTATTTGAGGCTACTTCGGCATTTGCTACCGTTGGTCTTTCAATGGGTTTAACCCCCGAATTATCGCCTATTGGCCGGATGCTCATCATTTTCACGATGTTTGCAGGTAGGTTGGGGCCTTTGACTATTGCTTTTGCCATTGCCATGAGGCGTAAACCAGATCCTTTCCGTCATCCAAAAGGCAAAATCATGATTGGTTAAAAATAAATGAAGGGGTGTAAATGAATGTCTAAACGACAATATGCTGTTATTGGTTTAGGAAGATTCGGAATGAGTGTAGCTCTTAGGTTACATTCAGCAGGCCAAGAGGTCTTGGGAATCGATATAAATGAGGAGAGAGTCGAGGATGCGGAATTGAGCGTTACCCATGCAGTCATGGCGGATACCACTGAAGAAGAGACATTGAAATCCATCGGAATCCGCAATTTTGATTGTGTCATCGTAGCCATAGGAAATGATATGCAATCAAGCATTTTAACTACATTGCTCTTAAAGGAATTAGGGATAAAAAAGGTTATTGCAAAAGCTCTTAATAAAAACCACGGACAAGTGTTAAATAAAGTAGGCGCTGATTGGGTTATCTATCCGGAAAGAGATATGGGTGAACGGGTGGCTAATCAACTCCTATCCCCTAATATGTTGAATTATATAGAACTCTCTAAAGAATACAATATTGAGGAAATCATGATCCCTGTGAGCATGACAGAAAAAAGTCTCAGGGAGCTTGATTTACGTGCAAAATATAATATAAGTGCTATTGCTATCGTTAGTAATGGTGAGATTATTATCTCACCATCTCCCGATCAGGTTATCCACGAAGGAGATATGTTACTGATGATTGGTAATAAAGAGGAACTAGCCATGTTTGCAAATATAGATTAATACTTAGTGCTTCCGATAAGAAAGAGAAAAGTCTTTTTATGGTTTTATCCGAAACAACGGGTCTGCTATCCCGATTGCCTAAACCTTTTTTATATGACTTAGTATAAGAAAAGAAAGAAAAGAAAGCAGATATAGTCTGGTTCCGCGGCGATAGCTCCGTAAACCCATTGGCTTGCAATGGCCCGAGGCCTTCAGTTGCATAGGATATTCCTTTGATCAAAACACGCTTTTAACATAATCAATTGAATGATACTTTTATAAAAAAGTTGATACATCGGGCACGAATATGAAATAACTCTTAGATTAAACGATCGGTGAATTAATCTACTCAAAAATTTAAATAACTTTATTGTCTCTCTACAAATAAAAACCTTGATTATTTACACTAAACAGAATAATCAAGGTTTTTACTTCCAAAAATATCTTAGCCTATAAATTCGTGTTTCTTTATATTTTTTAATATTGTAGATATGGAAATAAAAGTAAGTATATGACCCATTTTTACACGTACCTCGGTTGAACCCCTATATATTTACCTATCATTCTTTCTTAAATTATCCTGAACCGTTAGCTCCATAAGAAAAAGCTGCCTTAAAGACAGCTCCAATCTTCAGCTAATGACCCATCATTTAATTAACAAAACTACCTTACTTCTATTCAAATTGAAACATATTTTCTATTTCTTCGCTTGCTTTTGTCAAATCCATTCCCTTTTTCCAAAACAAAATATTATCTTTTGGGGTTCCATATTATAACGCTTCTATCTCCGCACCATTACGATTTATTTTTTGACTTTTAATATCAAAAAAAAATCATAACCCTTTACCAATACTCGTGACATTAAAAAAAGTAAATGAATTGTTGATTTAATTAGTAAGAAGACAGGCTGGTTATCTCGATCAAATTTATTGTTAATCATTTTCGACATAGTCATCTTTCCTCAAGTAAAGTTATCTTCATATTTAATATCTGGATAGAAATTGTTTCATTCATTTCTCCTCAATCAGCTACCACTAGTACATCTAAATACCTCGTCTCGCGAAGAAGACGTTCAACTATGGAGCCTTCTTTTATTTCTTTCCACCTCGACCTAGCTGAATGTCCTATAATTACTTGTGTTGCTTTTTTGTTTTTTAATTGCCCCGTTATTTCTTTTACAACTAAACGTCGATGTGTGGCATGGTATATTTCAAATTTCCCTCCTAATCGTTCCGTTAGAACCATGACTCTTTTCAATATGACTTCCTCTTCATTAGACAAGTTTTGATGGTCTTTTACATAAGCAACAAACCATTTTGCCTTCAAACGATACGCTATTCGAAATCCCCTTCGTATTAAACGTTCTGAATCTTGACGTAAATTTACACAAACAAAAATGACTTCCTCTTTTCGCCAAGGTCCTCTTACACCATTTTTCCGTTCAAATGATTCCAACCGATCATCTACATCGTCTGCTAACTCACGTAACGCAAGCTCCCTGAGTGCAATTAGGTTTCCAGTTTTAAAGAAATTGCTTAACGACTGCTCTACTTTATCCATTGTATAAATGTTACCTTCTCGCATACGTTGTCTTAGTGTCTTAGGCGAAATATCTATTAATTCCAGCTCGTCTGCTAAATGTAGGATACGGTCCGGTACAGTCTCCCTTACTCGGACTCCAGAAATTTGTTCGACACTGTCATTTAAACTCTCTAAATGTTGAATATTCATAGTGGAAATAACAGAAATTCCTGCACTTAGTATCTCTTCTATATCCTTATACCGTTTAGCATTTTTACTACCCGGAATGTTCGTATGAGCTAACTCATCCACTAGTACTACTTCTGGATTACGCAAAATGATAGTATCAAGGTCCATTTCTTCCAAGGTTACATTTTTATATTGCACTTTTTTTCTAGGAATCATGTCTAAACACCCTAGCTGGTTCCCCGTATCCTTACGCCCGTGTGTTTCTAGTAAGCCAATGACTACGTCGATCCCATTTTTCTTTAATTGATTGGCTTCCCTTAACATAGTATATGTTTTTCCTACTCCAGGAGCAGCACCAATATAAACTTTTAAGGTACCTCTTTTAACTTTTTGTATTTTCTCTTTTAATTCGGTTGAAGATAGCCTGCGATAGGGATTTTCTTTTTTCCTCTGTGTTTGAATAGCAGGTATGATCCGTTCTCCTTCCACTTCAGCTCGGTCTGCAACAACAAATACATCAATATTCTTTGTTATACGTAAAATCCGATTGACGATGGATCCATGAATAATCTCTTCCCAACGAGTTCTTTTAGACTGACCAAGTATAATTCGAGTTACATTATGCACTAAAGCATAGGCAACAATTTCTTCAGCAATGTTTTCCTTACTGATAGATATTTCTTCAAACGTCCCATCTAATTTTTTTATTAATTTCCCCATTGATCGTTTAAATGTGGCTTCTACTTTGGAAAGTGATTTTTGATTAGGGATAAAACAAGTAACTAATAAATCACTGCCTAATCGCTTGGCAATTTGATCTCCCCTTCGGATTAAAATGGAACCATTCCAATGATATTGAACACATACTAAGATTCGCTCTGAAGCACCAGAGGGACCAGATAACCCTTTACTCTCCCGATATTCGTATAAATCATCCTCTACCTCCCCTGCTAGGAAGCGAAGGGACAATTCCCTAAGTACAGCTAAGTTATGTCTTTTAAAAAGGTGAGCATGTCCTTTTACTTGCTCATGTTTTTCATCTAAATCTCCTTCTTGTAGACGTTTTAGGATAGCTTCGGGGGTTACGTCCAATAATTTCACTTCATCAGCGTGAGAAAGCGTATCCTCTGGCACAGTATTTCTTACATGAATTGGGAGTCCCGTGAGTTGTTCTGCTACTTCTTTAACACCGGCAAGTTCATAAATGTTTATGGTTGTAATGACACTGATTTTATTGTCAATTAACTCCTGTACATCTTCTAGTCTTGTAGCGTTTTTGGCAGAAGGTCTGTTTTTATGAGCGAGCAGGTCAATCAACACAACTTCAGGGTTTCTTGCGAATATTCCATCCAAGTCTAAATCATGCTTAGTCTCTCCTTTAACTTCCCATTCGATAGCTGGAATGATTTCAAGACCTCCCACTTGTTCCAAGGTTTTCGGACGATTAGATGCGCTAATAATACCTACAACGACATCAATACCTCGCTTTTTCAAATCGTTTCCTTCAAGAAGCATGTGATAGGTTTTGCCTGAACCACTGACTGCGCCAAGAATAATTTTCAGCCGGCCCTTTTTTATTTTTGATATGGAATTCAATATCTCATCTGGGGTTTTTCTTCGGAATTGTTCTAACATAATACTGACCTCCTAAACCCAGTTCAAGGTTAAAAGGAGAGTGAAAAACTCTCCTTTTCAAAAGTTATTTTAGTTGGTCCAATGCTATGTTTAATTTTAATACATTCACTCGGGGGTCTCCAAACACTCCTAATGACCGTCCTTCAGTAAATTTATCAACAAGATTATATATACTTTTTTCAGATACACCTCTCTCTTTAGCAATGCGTGATACCTGAATTTTCGCCCCTTGGGGTGAAATATTTGGATCAAGGCCCGAACCGGAGTTTGTCAGTAAATCAGTAGGTATCTCCTCTTGTTTGACTGTAGGGTTCTCTTTTAAAAATGTTGCCAAATCTTTTTTTGTGCGCTTGATCATGTCCTCATTGGATGAGGCATAATTGGGTGTACCTGAGCTTGTCGCATCATATTCTATAGAAGAAACACGACCATGAAAGTAACCAGGGTCTTTAAATGATTGACCAATTAGTTCAGAACCTATGATTTTTCCTGATTCGTTTTTTATTAAACTTCCATCTGCTTTTGCAGGCATTATAACTTGGGCAACACCTGTCATTAGTAATGGATAGGCAATTCCACACATAACAAGTAGCACCAGAACTAAGCGTATATTTTTCAACATGGATTCTCACCCTTACTTTTGATTTTAAGCTAAATGAAACATGACTAGGATTACATCGATAAGTTTGATTCCTATGAAAGGAACTATCACACCACCTAATCCGTAAATGAACAAATTCTTTGTTAGTAATTTCGAAGCACTCATAGGAACGTATTTTACACCCTTCATTGCCAATGGTATGAGAAGGGGGATAATAACAGCATTAAAAATTAAAGCTGATAAAATAGCACTTTGTGGTGTAGCCAGATTCATAATATTTAGAGCCTTCATCTGCGGAATGGCCAACATAAACATAGCTGGAATGATCGCAAAGTATTTAGCCACATCATTCGCAATACTGAAGGTTGTCAAGGCACCCCGTGTCATGAGTAACTGTTTCCCGATGGCCACTACCTCGATAATTTTTGTAGGGTCAGAATCCAAATCCACCATATTCGCCGCTTCCTTCGCTGCAATGGTTCCTGTATTCATGGCCAAACCAACATCAGCCTGGGCCAATGCAGGGGCATCATTCGTTCCATCTCCCGTCATGGCCACAAGCTTGCCTTGTGCTTGTTCCTGTTTAATGACGGAAATCTTATCTTCTGGCTTTGCTTCAGCAATATAATCATCTAATCCCGCTTCTTTTGCAATGGTCGCAGCTGTCAATGGATTATCACCGGTACACATAATGGTTTTAATCCCCATTTTCCGTAATTCATCAAAGCGTTCCCTCATGCCTGGTTTTACTGTATCCTTCAAGTAAATGACACCCAGCACACGGTTTCCTTCTGCAACAACTAGTGGCGTACCACCCGCAGTTGCGACTTCATTAGTAATGCTCTCTAAATCCCCAGGTACTTTTCCAGCTTGTTGCTGTAAATATTGTCTTATTGAATCAGCAGCACCTTTTCTGATTTTTCTACCATCAGAAAAGTCTGTACCACTCATCCGGGTTTCAGCCGTGAACTCAATTCCTACTGTCCCGGTTTTATCTAATTCTTTATCAGATAAACCGGCTTTTTTAGCAAGTTCGATGACAGATCGGCCTTCAGGCGTTTCATCGTGTAATGATGAATGAACAGCCACTTTATTTAACTCAGCTTGGCTTATCCCCTTAACCGGTAAAAAAGCTGAAGCCATGCGGTTCCCATGGGTGATGGTTCCTGTTTTATCAAGGATGATGGTATTAATGTCACCAGCTGCTTCGACAGCTTTTCCCGACATGGCAATGACGTTAAATTGAGTAACCCTATCCATACCCGCTATCCCAATGGCAGACAATAGGCCCCCAATAGTTGTTGGAATCAAACAGACCAATAATGCCACTAAGGTCGCGATGGGTAATGTGACTTTAATATAAGAAGCAATTGGTACTAGTGTAGTGCAAACAAGCAAAAAGATAAGGGTCAAACTAATAAGCAGGGTACTCAGTGCAATTTCGTTAGGTGTTTTTTGTCTTTTAGCACCTTCTACGAGGTTAATCATTCGATCAAGAAAGGATTCACCTGGATCTGATGTGACGATAATTTTGATAAAGTCACTGATGACTTTCGTTCCTCCAGTTACAGAACAGAAGTCCCCACCTGATTCTTTGATTACTGGAGCTGATTCGCCAGTGATTGCCGACTCATCTACAGCCGCTACTCCTTCGATTACATCACCATCTGTTGGGATTAAATCATTGGTTTCCACCAAGACAAAATCACCTTTTCGAAGTTCCGTGGCTTCGACTATCTTTATCGAACCGTCTTTTTGGAATAACTTTGCCTTAGTATCCTGTTTCGTCTTTTTCAGACTATCGGCTTGCGCTTTACCCCGCCCCTCTGCTAATGCTTCTGCAAAGTTAGCAAAGAGTATTGTAACCAGCAATATTACGCTCACGGCAATGTTATAACCTCTATCCGATGTTCCTCCAAAAAAGTTTGGGAATATGGATAGTAAAAGAGTGATTACAAATCCTATTTCCACGACAAACATGACAGGATTTCGAGCCATTATTCTTGGATCTAACTTTTTAAAGGCATCTTTTAGGGCTTGCCCGATTATTTTCTTATTAAGAGTCCCTTTACGCGTTGTACTCATTGAGAATACTCCTTTTCTTCATTTATCTAATTGCGAGCCATTCTGCTACTGGTCCGAGTGCAATGACTGGGAAGAATGTCAAAGCCCCTATAACTATTACCGTTGCCAAGAGAATGACCAGGAAAGTGCTATTATCTGTCTTAAACGTTCCAATCGTCTCGGGAACTCGTTTCTTTGTAAGTAAAGAACCTGCGACAGCGATTAGTGCAATCATAGAAAAGTAACGGCCAAATAGCATGACCAAGCCGGTGGATATATTCCAAAATGGAGTGTTATCCCCTAAACCTTCAAATCCGGAACCATTATTAGCTGCCGAAGAGGTAAACTCATAAACAACCTGCGAAATTCCATGAAAGCCCGGATTAGAAATAGCCGAAGTGCCCATTTGTGTAGCTAAAGCAATGGCTGACGGAACTAAGATGATTAATGGATGTAGAAGAATGGTAATGGCTATTAGTTTCATTTCCCTGCCTTCAATTTTCTTCCCTAAAAACTCCGGCGTTCGCCCAACCATCAATCCAGCAATGAATACTGCCATTATTGCGTACATAAGGATATTGACCGTCCCTACTCCATCACCGCCAAACACACAGTTCAACATCATTTCTGCCAATGGCACTAATCCGCCAAGTGGAGTAAGCGTATCATGCATATTATTGACTGTACCTGTAGTAGCTGCTGTCGTAACGGCTGTAAAAAGGGCACTCTGTGCAATTCCAAACCGCACCTCCTTGCCTTCCATACTTCCATTCTCTTGAGAAATCCCTATACTCTCTAATGATGGATTTCCATTTTGTTCGCTGAAATACGTAACACCTAAGAATACAAGGAACATTAATCCCATTGCCGAAAAAAGAATCCAACCTATTTTCTTATTTTTTGCCATATATCCAAACGTTAAGGGTAGAGAGGCTGGTATCAAAAACATGGATAAAATCTCTAATATATTTGTGAAACCATTAGGATTCTCAAAGGGATGTGCCGAGTTGACACCAAAGAATCCACCGCCATTTGTCCCTAAATGTTTAATAGACTCCAATGCAGCTACTGGCCCGCGCGCGATATTCTGCTTCGCACCTTCCAAAGTAGTTGCAATCGCCGTGGGATCAAGGGTTTGCGGCACTCCTTGAGATACGAGGACAAGACCGATTAAAATAGATAACGGCAGAAGCACCCGGATGATGGAACGAATTAAATCCACATAAAAATTCCCCATACTGCTCTGGCCGGTCAGACCTCTGAAAAAAGCCATACATAACGAAAGACCGGTAGCCGGTGTCGTGAACATCAAAAACATAATGACGACCATTTGTGATAAATAAGAAAGTCCCGATTCCCCGCTGTAGTGCTGCAAATTGGTATTGGTAAGGAAGCTTACAGCAGTATTGAATGCCAATAATGGATCCATGTTGTCTATCTTACTTGGGTTACCCGGTAAGATCCCCTGAAAGCGTATTATAATATACGAAATAATAAACATGACTAAGTTACTCAAAAGCAGTGCTTTTGCATATTGCTTCCAATTCATGTCACCGGTATGAATACCTGATAGTTTATAAATGCCCCGTTCTATCCCACCAAATATCCGATCTTGTTTTGTTGTTTCAAGGGAATAAACATTTGCTAAGTATTTGGCCAGTGGTATGGCCAGGAAAATGACCAGTGCCAATACCAGACCCATTTGTAAAAAATCCATTTGCATTTCCTCCGTTTTGTAGCTATTAATATTTTTCCGGGTAAATTAGAGCATGAATTAAATACAACGAAAGTGCTCCAACAATAAATAATAAAAGCATGTTTCTACTCTCCCTTTTCTTCTATAACTTTGTTACAAAAATGGATAAATCCAAAAAATAACAAGAATGAAAAAGCTGTAAGTGAAACTGATAAAAGATCCATTAACGTCTCTCCTTCCAAACTGTAAATATGTTAAACAATTACAATGACTCACCCCCTTAGAGTTTCTTAAAGAAACTAGGTTCCACTTGCTAGCAGCCAGTTATAGCTGTAACATTCTGGTTTACTGAAGATGACAAAATCGGCTCCCATTTTTTTATATAGACTAGAATATTGTTGGTCATGAGTGACAACAAACAACCTATAAGATTTGAACTCTGAAAATAGTCTCACAAGATTAATTCCATCAAACAGAGAATTAGGGAATAGATAAACACAGTTACCTTGCTCTGATTTATGAACCATTATTCCATCACATATCTTCAGGTTTCTTGTAGGCCTAAACCATTCTTCATCATAGTCAACAGTTTCTACATTACTTGTATCCGTGTGGGTGGCCCCTATACTTTCCTTTACAGAAATAAATAATTTTCCTTTTCCAACAAGCAGTACTTTTCCCATACGATTCACCCCATTTGTACTTTCTCTTATTAATTTCAATCTGCATTCTTTCTGGGGAAGAAAAGCCTGCCAGTTGAAAACATAAAAAATAGACCAATGCTTACTCTTTCCCCATGTATGCAGCCATGCAGTAGCTATCCATACTCCAGCGTTAATCAATACGATTCACACATCGGTTATTGGATGCATTGCAAAGCAAACATATAAAATTGGAGAAAAAGTACTCATTGGTCTACTTAACGCCTAGCCAGCATGCGCTTCCTTTGCGTTCTGTCTTCCATGATCCTTTTTCATATGAAAATAGGCAAATTAAAAAGACCTACTTTATCATTCAAGTTGCCTTTTGCCGTTTTTACACAACAAAAAAGCCCCATGATTAAGGCGGTCTTATGACCTCCTTCGCTTTAGCCGACGAAGTTAGCTGACGGGTAGGATGGCGAAAGAGTCTCTCATCCCTTCTGCAAATGCAGAATTAACCCCAAAAAATTGGTTCCTCCGTTCCTGATTACTCAGGACTAAGCCGATTTACAATTGTTGGTGTTGAATATGATGTTATTTTATGCTCGTTAACTACTCCTTGTAAATTGTCATTTTGGGTTGAATAAGATCATTTTTCATACTTATCTTAATATATGCTCCTTATTCCTAATGTTTCCTTATGATATCACTTATTTTTCCGGTTAAAAAACTATTTTTCTTTATAAATCTTACTAATTCAAGTTATGAATTATTTTTTCGAAAGTGATTGACAAGAACTCAAATCGGACATTATGATAAGTTGCATAAATTTGGAGAAAAGCAGGGGAGACAATATGGTAAATTCCAAAAAGAAACTAGAGGCTGAAATAAGTGGAGCCTTTATAACTTTTCAGCGAGAACTAATGGGCCGGGGCCCTCAAGAGGCGAAAACATACATTGTACAGGATATGATCATTACCCGTTTTAAGGGAGTGCTGACTGTGGAAGAAAAACACCTTGTTTCCCAAGATACCGGGCGGAAGCTTGTCAAAGAAATGAGGCAAGTGTTAAGGGAAATGTACAGTAAAGATTTTGAGGAGATTGTGAAACGGCTGACAAAATGCAACGTTCTTTCCAGTCATAGTGATATCAGCACGAAAATGGAGGAAAGACTAGAAGTGTTTATTGTAGATAGAGACCTCGAGAAATTCTTAGAATCCAAGAAATAATATTGATTCTTTCTCTTCCCTCTTTCTGTTCCTTTATCGAACTTAATGTAAATGGACTGCCCTTAACAGAAACTTTTAAAAATGAAATTGGCCACCCAGGAAGTGGTGCTGCTAAAGGGGAAAAAGAAATTATTAAACAGAAAGAGAAGCGGAAAAAGCAGATAAAAAGGCTTCATTGCTCGACATTTTGGAAAGTGAACAATGAAGCAATGCTCTTTTTCTGTTAATTGAGATTCCGAGATGCCCCTGTTCTTCGCAATGTCTGACAATGCAAATCTCCTTTAGCATACAGATCCTCCCACATAAGTAGTCAATACTAGTTTCTATATTTGTCTGTAATTTTCCTTCTGCAACTAACCTGACCCTTTAGTTCCATAAGAAAAAGGCCGCCGCAGCACCCCCTCTTATTAAAGTAAAGCACCCATTAGTTTAAGTATAAACCTTCACACTCTCAATAAGGTAACCCGTATTGGACATTTAAGCTAAACATGCAAGAACGTTGAAAGAGAAACTTCCTAAGACGAGAAAATAGGAATTGACAATCACCTTGTGAAAGCTTTATGTAGAGCCCTAGAAGCTTTGGTTAAGTAGTTATTATCTAATTCGAAACCAATAAAGCTCCGATTTAGATTTATAGCAGCTTGTCCTGTTGACCCTGAACCCATAAAACAATCTAATACTGTTTCACCTTTATTAGAATGAGTTGCAATTATTTTTTCGAGAACATCAACTTTCTTTTGACAAGGGTGAAATCTCACTTTTCCACTAACTATAGGTGCTTCATAAGAAGCCCTATCATAATAAGAATTAAACGTTCTTTTTGTGCCTTTAGTATAGGAAATAAAATATTCCCATGAGTTTGAAAAATAATTGGCTTTCGCATTAATGAGGAAAGGATTCGTTTTTTCCCAAATTCCTATTCTTTTTTGTTTCAACTTCAGCTTATCTGCAACTTTTGATATATCAGTTATTTTAAAAATATCGTAAAAAATAACCATTGTTCCACCTGGAACTAGTACTCTTTTAAATTCTTGTAATAGGGAAAACCAATTTAAACTATTCTCTTCTCCCATTCACCAAATTCTATTGAAATTGAGCCATATTTTTTTGGTCACCACCGCCACTTTTAAAATTCGTCTTTCTAGAAATAAAATATGGCGGATCCGTACATATTAAATGAATAGAATTACTTTCAATTTTTTTTATTTCATTAAAGACATCGCCATTTATTAATTTTAATTCTCCTGCTGATTTACTTACAGTCATTTTATTTATCCCCAAACTAGATTTAATTCTCTTAGTTGCCTAAGGTGTTTGAATTAAATTCTTTTGGTCTTAAAAAAAACAAGAGTATAAGTAAGTTTTTCATAAATTATTTCTCTCAGGAATTTTCTAAAACAAATAAATAGCATTAAACTTTTCTCATTCTGATTTAAAACAAATATAGCACATTGAAAAAAACAGTCTTTTTTTACCGGGCAATTTTTCGCGGTAAAAAAAGGAGCTGTCGTAATGACAATTTGGTGTGCCTTTCTTGAGTCCAGCTGTTCCTTATCGCTTAAGTGAGTGGAAAGACCTGATGGTTCGCATGCCACTTATGGTGATGAAACGCCGTCCAAAGATGATGCATACAAAAAACCCCATACGTAAAGGATAACCTATCGGTGAAAAGGTGGTTAAAGAATGATTCTCAGTCCGAAAGACAAAATTACAACTACTCAAGCAGCTGTCATTGTCATCAACTTTATACTCGGTACAGGATTACTCACCCTACCCAGAGTATCTGTGGAAAAGGTACACACACCAGATGTATGGATAAGCGTTATTATAGGCGGATTTATCGCGATTATCGCGGGAGTGATTATGGTCAAATTAAGCCAGCAGTTTCCCGAAAAAACCTTTTTTCAATACATCAATGATATTGTTGGACCTCCATGCGGTGTTGATATGACTACATTTAAATTTTTTACAGTTAGAAGGGAGTGTTGTCATCTCCCAACCTCCCTTCTATTCCTTTTTTTGTCTAGGGCATCCCTTAAAGATTCGCCAAACAAGTTAAAAGCAATCACAACGATAAAGACCATCATCCCCGGATACAGCATCAATGAAGGATTATTTCTAAAAAATGGCTTACTATCATTGATCATCATTCCCCACTCTGCCTCTGGCGGTTTTATGCCAAGACCTAGAAAGGATAGACCAGAAATAGATAAAATAACTCCCCCTATGTCCATAAAGGCTAATACTATAACTTGAGAGATAATGGCAGGTAAAATATGTTTGACGACAATAATGAGCCGTGGTGTTCCACATATTTTGGCTGCTAAGACAAAGTTTTGCTCCTTTATACTAAGAACCATTCCTCTAATAACGCGCGCATAAAAAGCCCATTGGACAAGCACCGTAGCCAAAATCAAATTGCCAAGACTCGCTCCTAAAATTCCAATTAAAGCTAAAGATAGAAGAAAGCTTGGGAATGCCATAAGAATATCACATAATCTCATGAAGAAATAATCAACCTTACCACCTCTAAAACCTGCATAAATACCAAGTGGGATACTTATCATCATCGTTAATCCCATGACAAGGAATGCTGTTCCTAACGAGGTCTGTGTTCCATAGATTAATCGAGACAATATACACCTCCCTAAATGGTCAGTCCCCAATGGAAACTGGGAGGAAGGTCCTTGCAGTTTCTGAGCGATATCAATCAAGTACGGATCATTAGGAGCCAAAAAAGGAGCAAAAAGAGCCAATACTATCATGAATAAAATAATCATACTGCTAATCATCATGAGCTTATGTGATAACAGCTTTCGTTTCACGTTTTGTAACACTCTTATTTCTCTCCTTCCCATCGTATACGAGGATCCAGGAAGGAATACGTAACATCCACAAGAAGATTACAGACCACAAAGATCACGCTCATAAATAATACACAACCCTGAATCATCGGATAATCTTGATTTAGAATAGATGTGACAAATAATTGCCCCATGCCGGGCCAAGCAAAAATTGTTTCAACAATTACCGCTCCTCCTAGCATGTTCCCTAAACTCATACCAAGTCCAGTTATCACAGGCAACAAGGACTTTTTTAATACATGCCTGCTAACGATTAGCCTCTGACGCAAGCCTCTTGCTCTAGCATACATAACATATGACTCATTCAAATTTTCCAGCATACTAGCCCGAAGCAATCGCATATACGTACCTATATAACCAAAAGCAAGTGTTAAGGTGGGAAGTACTAGATGAGCCAAAGTGCCCCTCCCCAAGACAGGGAATAAATCTAACTTTACGGATAAAAAGTAGATTAAGATAAAACCAAACCAAAATGTAGGCATAGAGACGCTAGCAAAGGCTACTATTCCACTAACCTGATCAACCATTTTTCCCTTGTAAATAGCAGAAATCATTCCTATAGGTAAACTAATTACAACAATAAAAATAAGCGAAGCACATGTTAATTGAATCGTTGGAAATAGATGCAACAATATTTCGTCCCAAACAGAATTTTTGGATACATAAGACATCCCTAAATCCAATTGCAACACTTTTCCTAGCCAATCTATATATTGAATATATAAAGGCTTATTTAATCCAAGCTCAGATCGCAGAGCGTTCACTGCCTCATCCGTAGGTGGAATGTGTGAAATCCTTAAGTAAGCTACTGCTGGATCTCCAGGAATTAAGTGCAGCAAGATAAAGGTGATGAGTGAGATTCCTAACAATATTGGAATTAAACTTGTGAGACGCTTAACAATAAACCAACCCATGTAATACTCCTTAAGTTGTTTTTAATTATGCTCAATTTATTTAACATCAATTGAAGTTAAAGGCACCTCAACTTCTTGAGGTAAAAAGTCTACCCCGCTAATATTTTTATGATACACGGCTACATTAGACTGATAAGATATCGGTAAATAAACAGCTTGCTCATGCAAAGTCATTAAAATATCTGTATACAACATTTTTCTCTCTTTTTCATCTGTAGTTAATAATACTTCCTTAATTTTCTGGTCTATTTCTTTCTTTTCAGGTAGCCCTAATAAAGCAGTGTAATCTGGACTTCCATTTTCTGAATCTGTCGTAATAGATGCTAAATAGGAATGTGGGTCAAACGGTACAGCCCATGTTGATGTAAATAATAAATCATACTTACCTTGGAATGCCGTTTTCCAAAATGTATTACTTTCCTGACTAGTCAATTTAATATCTATCCCTAGTTTTCTAAAATCACCTTGAACAAATTCTGCTATCGACTTCTGGATGTTGTCTGTACTATTAAATAGAAATTCCAGTTGCAACTCTTTTCCGTCTTTTTCTCTAAACGGTTTGCCCTCTACTTTTCCCCATCCAGCTTCATCCAATAACTGTGCTGCCTTTGCTGCATCATATTTATAAGGATCTACATTAATCTTTGTGTAATCCAAAACAGGTGGAAATAAAGTATTAGCCTTTTCTTCCATACCATAAAAAATATTATCGATAACAGCCTGTTTATTAAACGCATGGTTAAGAGCTAACCGAACTTTACGATCTTTAGTAGCTTCGTTATTTGTGTTAAAAAGCAGCGTTCTTGTAGCAGTAGGTTCTGACAATTTGGTTTTATATTTTCCAGAGTTCTTCAAGAATTGGAATGAATCTTGGCTGATGACCCCGTTACCAAAAATAAAATCAAGTTCCTTTTTCTCAAAAGCTAATACTCTAGACTCGCCGTCAGTAATAACTTTAACAACCACCTTATCTACTTTAGGTTTAGAACCCCAATAATGTTCGTTTCTTTTGAATACAGCAAACTCATTTTTCTTATATTCGCTCAATACCCACGGACCTGTACCTATCGGAGATTTGAGTCCATCCTTAAATGTATTTTGACTGTCCGGAAAAGCAGCTTCTCCTACAAATCTCAAAGGTCTAACATAAGTTAGTTCTTGAAGAGTTGGATAGTACGAGTTATGCAAAGTAAGTTTAAATGTATATTCACCCACTACTTCTGTACCTTTAATTTGGTTAATTAATTCCACCCATTCATGTTGTTTGCGGTTATCTAAAATAGTATCAAAGTTTTTCTTAACGATTTTAGCATTAAATGGCGAACCATCAGAAAACTTAACATCTTTTCTGAGGTGAAATACATATTCTTTTCCATCTTTCGATATATCCCAACTCTCCGCCAGCCAAGGCTGAATTTCCCCACCTTCACCGTAATAAACAAGAGATTCATATACCATCGCTTGAGAAAAAAATTCATTTGGAAAATACGTGTGTGGATTTAAATTACCGATATCTCTAGGCCAAGAAAACGCAACAATTTTTGGTTGATCTTTATCTGATACATTTTTTTGATCTTTTGTTGTGTTGTTGCAACCAGTAACAAAGATTGTAAATATTACTAGCAGTCCAACAAAAGAACGGAATAAATTAGACTTCTTTAAAAACATGCGTTCTCACCTTCAATTATAGAATTTAACTATTTGAAAAATATGAAATACAAAAAAAACATTTCCTACCAGAATTTATCAGGTCAGAAATGCCTATAGTTCAAGAAATTTGTCTTCTAGCACTCTAACACCTCCCTATCTCCCGTAGGTTTAACAGCATCTCTAGAACGGGCAGGTCTTCTGACTTAGGCTCATCATCTCTATGCGTCTTCCCAGATATTATCCAGTGACATTTTCACATAGGACTCACCCTTACAGCGGCGGGACCGTGCCGGATTTTGCACCGGCTTCCCTTTTAAGTATTTGCAATTAAACAAATACACCCATTCCAATAAAATATGAAATTTTCCCTTATCTTCATAATAAAATTTAGAACTTGTCTATTCTAAAATTAGTCAGTTGAAACTATTTGTAAACCATTACATTTTATTAGTTTCATCTCTAAGTAATTTTTGATAAATCCAGCTACTAATCCTAGCTATAAACGAAATACAGTAAGTAAGAAGGAATTTATACATGTTCTCTCAAAAATCTAACAAATATATAACATTCTCCTACATTTGTTTGTTTAACGATTGCTACTCTCTTGAAATGGAATATTTACTTTTTAAAAATGAAATGAAAAAAAGTTTACCTATTACAAATTATATTCGTTATTGCAAATTTATGCTATATCAAATTAAGATCCTAATGTTTTTGAAGGTGGAAACATACATAAGACTACTTTCAGGAAGTACTCATAGCAAAGACCCCATTGGCGCTCAAGGGGTTACACGTCGCCTATTTTTTTGGGGTGCAGTTCAACGTTAAGGAATCGACTATTTTTACTTTTCATTATTCTATCAACAAGATTGTGACGGACTTCACTTAAACTACCATGAAAATAAGTTTCTTTAAAAATGAAAGATGACAATACTTAAGAAGACCCTGCTCAATCGTTTAAAAAAAGAGGAGAGCGTTAATTAATTAGTCTATGGATTAGGGTTGACTGGATTAAGGTCAGTATTAGTATTAACACTGCCTAACCATTTTCATTCTTTGCGATTCATGGATGGCTAACGGGTCGTTAGCACTATAAGAGTAAAAACCATACCAGATCGAGGTCTACAAATTCTTTAGGTGTTTATGCCTTTTGTTGTTTAGATGTTGGGGTTTCGGCAATCGTCATCTTCTTGTTTTCAACGAAAAATCTTCCTTTATAGGCCAATTGATTGGCTAGAGGAGCCCACTTATACCAGTCTTTAAACCCTAACATTTTTCCCACTGATTGAAAGTGTTTTCCTTGTGATAATAGGACACATAACGTATTGCTATCCATTGACCAAGAAGCTGTAGGAACAATTAAAAAGCTAACCCACTTCCCATCAGAACTCCACTTAAAATAATCTGCATCAATCCCAAACAAATCAGGTTCTATAGTTTGGTTAGTGTAAAAAGGTTTTATTTTATCTTTTAAAAACAGCTCCGATCTTCAGCTAAAGCACCCGTTAGTTCATTAAGAAAAGCGATTCTGAAAACAGTTCATGCTAATGAGTAACTTCATTTTTACTATACATAAAGATTTTGCATTTGGGCAAAATTATAGAAACAAATTCAATTGGAGAACAACATTTATGATTTTCCTTGCCCTTTTATTAATGTTAGGCGGTTTATTAATTATTAATACTATTTACGCTTATCACACCAAGCACATAGACTCGAATTTTTTATCGACTTTATGGTACTATATAAAACTTTTACCTCTTTTCCTGTCTGCGAGTATTATGATTGGATACGGAGTGAAGTTTTTAACAAAAATTGTAGATAACTTAACCTTCTCACTTATTGTCTCTAAAGGAATGGAGATACTAGTTAGTGTCGCAATTGGATATATATTTCTAAAAGAAATTCCCAATTGGCGAACAGGGATTGGTATCACAATTATATTAATTGGTTTTTGGTTATTAAAAGGAAAATAGAAAGAGTTTACCTTGATAAGCTCTTTCTTATGACAAGTGTACTTTCGTTAGTTATTCAAGAATATGGACCAATTGTTGAACAAAGATCAACAGCACTCTTGAACTATCCTGCCCCGATAGTCATAATGAACGAAAACGGCTCCCATCGCTTAACGTAGATTGCACTTGGTCATAATGTTACTACCAAAAATAAAAAACCAAGTGTAGAGCTACACACGAAAAGGAGCCTATATTATGAAGGATGTTCAAAAATTTGTTGGTTTAGACGTATCTAAAGATTCAATTGCTGTTGCGATTGCTGATTCTGGTCGTGGTGAACCTAGATTTCTTGGAACTATTCAAAATAAACCAGAGGATATTCGCAAATTGATGAAAAAGTTAGGGAAGCCTGAAAGTCTATTAGTATGTTATGAAGCAGGATCTTCTGGGTATGGAATTTATCGATTTCTTCTATCTATGGACATTGATTGTATGGTTGTCGCACCCTCCCTTATTCCAAAGCGATCGGGCGATCGTGTGAAAACAGATAAATGAGATTCTATTAGATTAGTAGCTCAGCTACTTCGCGCTGGAGAGCTTACTTCTGTATGGGTTCCAGATGAAGATCATGAAGCATTGAGAGACTTAATTCGTGCTCGTCATGATGCTCGTGAGGATTTACAAAGTTCTAGCCAGAGACTTGTTCACTTCTTACTTCGCCATGGAATACGTCCTCCGCAGGGAGTTAGAAATTGGTCCGTAAAACATCGTGAATGGTTAAAACGATTAACATTTGAACGAGCTTCTCAACGTATTGTTTTTCAAGAATATCTTCATGCAATCAATGAGGTTGAAGATCGTATGAAACGAATCGAAGCTCAGATCCATGAAGAAGCCCTTCAAAGTGAACATGCTCCGGTAATTCAAGCTCTTCAAACATTAAGAGGAGTCGCAGAAGTCACAGCTGTTACTTTGGTAGCTGAAATTGGACAGTTTTCTCGCTTTTCAAACCCAAGACAACTGATGTCCTATGCTGGACTTGTTCCAAAGGAGTACTCGAGTGGGTCTAGTCGTTGGCAAGGTTCCATTACGAAAACCGGAAACTCCCAAATTCGTCGTTCCATAGTAGAAGTTTGTTGGTCTTATCGCCATCGACCATCTCTTAAAGGTGAATTACTTAAACGTCAAGAAGGTCAAGATCCAGAGGCAAAACGTATTGCTTGGAAAGCTCAACACCGTCTTCATATGAAATATCATCGCATCTCTGCTAAAGGAAAAGGTGGAAAAGTAGCTGTTGTTGCAGTAGCCAGAGAATTACTTGGTTTTATTTGGGCTATCGGTTGTGCCATTGAGGATAAGCAAGTAAGTGTATCGAATGTTGCTTAAGTCGATTGAAAGTAAGATTATGTAATAAATGATTTTATCGAATCATAATTTTGTGATTTAGAATTGAAGATTTGGCTCGAAGGCAAACCCCCGGGAAGGAGAACCCTCATGTGCAACTATGCACTAGGTCTAGGGACTGAACGTGCGCCGTTAGTCCGAGGCAGCTCCGTGACGGATGGGGTGAAATGTGGTAACCAACCCACGCATATCAGTTTGTATACCACCGTCAACGTTTTTGCCTTCGTGCCAAGTTTTTAAGGTTATCCTTGTTCAACTTTTAGAATTGTATCCATTTCAATTTAGCTTATCAAGGGAAAGTACGCCCTTGACAAGCTAAATCCGAAAGGATATTTGGTTTATAAGTTGAACAAGGAATAACTCTATTCATAGCTGAATGAAACACCATTTAAAAACATTTGGGTGTGGTGGGTTGACAGTTTCGTTCATATCAGTTCCATAAAGAAAAAGCTGATTTTCTTGAAGTTAATGAGCTCTTAAATCGGGTTGGGTAACAAAACAGAAAAAGCTACCCTTTACTTCTCAGGTGTAGCTTTTATTGATTATATAGAAATTATCATCTTTGAGAATCAACGCAATCCATTCTTTCTAGGTATGCTGTAAAGAACCAAACATGTTTCTCTAGAAAGGCCAATGCATTTGCAATAAGATCGATTGTAAATTCATCTGTTGTCTCTTTTACGAATTCATCGACTTCACGCAAGTAACGTGCTGTTGCTGCGAAATCATTAGCAACGGCATAAGCAATAGTCGAGGTATTGTAAGGACAACTAGGGGCTTCTTCTAGAGTTGCATAACGGACAAATTCATGCATAGAGGCAAGAGGAAAAAAACCCAACATTTTTATTCGTTCAGCAATTCGATCGATTTCAAGAGCAACTTCTTCATACAATTCGCCTAATTTTTCATGAAAATCAATGAAATCAACACCAACCACATTCCAGTGAAAGTTACGTAATTTGATATAAACTACATGAAGATTAGCCAAGTATCTATTGAAGGCATCAGCCAGTCTTTTTGCGTATTGTGAATCCAGACCAGTCAAAGTGGCACGCAGTTCACGAGACATATTATCATCCCCTCTAAATTGGTTTCAAATCAATATATGTTTTAGGCGAGTACACAGTTCTTTGCTTTGACTTCTTATAATCAATGATTATGTCAAGTAGGGCGCTTTAATGAAGTAACTAAAGCCTAATTTCTCACTTATAACACCGAGAAATTAGGCTAATTATGTTCCCACATAGGTAGATGACACAGTTTATTTAAAGGGTAGCCTTGCAGTACTCTAACGTATGCTTTTTGAAAGTAGCCACACATAAAAAATATCTTATATTACTGTTGTTGTTTAAAAACGATAGTCATGTAATTCCATTAAAGGGCCATTATATTGAATAAAAGGTTTTCCATTTTTTATGCAATCACCAGGCTTCTTCAGAAGCCGAAAACGTTGATTTATCAACGTTGTATAAAATCCTGCATAAATGATAAAAAATGAACAAACGCCAAACCCTTGATATAGTTGGCGTTTTTGATACTTCCTAAAGTTAACATTCTAGGACTTTAATATAACGTTCTCCAAACAGAAAGTTGTTTATTACTTTAAATTTAAAAATAGAACCTTCTAAAACTTTGAAGGTTCTATTTTATTTTCGAAACAATAATCCCTACAATCATAATAAAAAATCCCAATAGTGTTTTCCAAGTAGGAACCTCTTTGAAAAATAGATAGCCCATCAATACTGAAATCACTATCTCCATTCCTTTAGACGGAACTAAAACAAATGTTAAATTCTGAATCGCTTTAAATCCAAATTTGATGCCGTATCCGATTAGCATATTAGCTATTAAAAATAATGGAAGGGCAAAAATTTGATACTTTAAAGTCGCCCAAAAGGCTGGATCAATATGCTTGTTTTGATACGAAAATAACATGTTTATTAGAAACAAACCAGAAAATAAAAAGGTAGCACCATAAAAATAACTCATACTTATACACTCTCATTGTATTCATATTTGTTATCAGTCTATCCAATAAATGTTTCTTTACACTATAAAAATTGCCTTAGATAAAAATAATGGCTTCGATACAAAAAACACGCTTCTTAAAGAATCGTTATAGACATAATATAAGGTGTACGAACAATCAATTTTGACTTTCATTTCATTAAATTTTAATTATCGAAAATAAGCAGTGTCATTGAGCACTGCTTATTTTTATGTGTTTAGTAAAGATAATCTAACTTCTTATAAGAGTTGAATTATAATATTTACAGTACTTTAACAATACATTGCTTTAAAAGGAAATAATTAGTAAAATATTGAATTAGATTGGTGGTATTTAACATGATTGGAAAAATAACAGAAAAAATTATGTTGAAACATGTAGAAAGAAAGCTAGGTAAATATGATATTAAGCTTATGCATTTTATCCCTGGACGTATTCGCCTTCAATCCTCTACATGGAAGCAAAATGTTCTATTAATAAACACGATTATAGCAAAGTTAAAAGAGCAAATTTTAGTGTATGATGTACAGTTTACACAAGCAACAGGTAGTTTACTTATTACATATGATGCGTCGCATGTGAGTGATATGAAGGAACTAGAATCATGGTTTTATATAGTAGATGAAGTTTATCAGAAAGAATTTATCCTCTAAGGAGAGATGAACAATGGTACCTACTCTTGTGGGAATTGGAGCCTCTTTAATTGCTCCAAAAATAATGTCCCAATTCCGGGATCAGAAAGTAAAAGTAATCCATGCTATGCCAGGTAGACTGCGTTTACAATGTGATAGCTGGAAACATACTATTGTAGCAGAAGCATTAGGTAAACAGGTACAGAGTCATCCCCTTATATTAACATCTAAAGCATCAGAAATAACAGGAAGCCTTGTTATTGAATTTATTGTTCCTCATATTAGTCAAGATGAATTGGATGAAATAATGACTAACATTGTACAAATAGCATCAAACGCAATCTTACATAAAGATGCTATGTTAATGAATGGCATGAAAAATACCTTACAGTTTATTGATAAAGGTATTAAGAAGCAAACCAATGGGTTTGCAGATTTTGATAGTCTCTTTATTTTATTCTTACTAGGAAAAGGAATACAATCCTTTGGCAATGCTCCTGCTTTTTCAGCAAGCCTATTATATTGGTCTTATAGCATTATGAAAAATAAGGGGGATTCAAATAGGTGATAACGAATACAGTGCGTATAGAACATTCTTTACCAGGAAGAACACGCTTTTATATTTCAAAAGTTATAGAACCAGGTCAAATTGAATGCTGCTTACGATCTTTTCCTGGTGTTCGTTCGGCTGTTTATACGCAGATGACAGGAAGTATTCTAGTTTATCATGACTTAGCAATTTCTTTAGTAAAACTGAGACATTTCATTTTCTCATTTTTAAAAATCAATAACCCATCAGAATGGTTATCTTCGGTTTGGAAACAACTAGCACCAATTGTAAGCTCTATTGCTATGTTTGTAGCAAATTGGTACATACAAAAATCTCCTGCCTCCGTAATGTGGAAACATACATTTCATTTAGGGGCAATGGTAACTGCGGTTGCTACATCTTTTAATGTTATAAAAGATGGGATTTTAAACTTATTTAAAGAAAAAAAGGGAAATGCTAACACGTTGACTGCTGCTTCCATCTTTGCTTCCTTGTATATTGGCAACCCTGGCTCTGCTTTGGTTATTACCATTTTGTCTACTATTAGTGAATTACTAACCGAATATACATCCCAGCAAACAAAGCAATACATCCATTCTGTTTTAGAACTAGATACTTGTTATGCTTGGAAAGTAAATGGAGAAGGTATTGAAGAGAAAGTTTTATTAGAAGAAATACAAGTTGGCGATCGAGTAGTTGTGTTTACTGGAGAAAAAATTCCAGCAGATGGCGTTGTCATAGAAGGATGTGGAACGGCAGATGAATCCTCTATTACTGGTGAGTACATGCCAAAAGAATTAAAAAAAGACGACTGTGTATATGCAGGAAGTGTTTTGCAAAATGGTCATCTTATAGTAATAGTAGAGAAAGTGGGCGAAGACACAGCTATTTCTCGTATTGTAAAACTATTGGAAGAAGCACAGGAAAAACGTGCACCTATTCAAAATATTGCCGATACCTTGGCCAAAAAAATGGTACCTGTTTCATTTGGATTAGCACTGTTAACGCTTCTTCTAACACGTAACGTAAACCGTGCCATGAATATGCTCGTTATTGACTTTATTTGTGGAATTAAATTATCTACAGCAACTGCACTTTATGCTTCAATTGGTCGAGCTGCGAAAGAAGGAGCCATTGTCAAAGGTAGTCACCATATTGAAGAGATGTCTAAAATTAGCACCATTATTCTTGATAAAACAGGAACTATTACAGAAGGAGCCCCTGTCGTACAACATGTTATAGCATGTGAAGGATACCAGCAAGAGGATGTCATTCGGTTAGCTGCAACAGCTGAAAAGAATTCTTCTCACCCTATAGCTGATGCTATTGTTAAACAAGCTATTAAATGGGGAATCCCGATTCAAATTCGAGATAACAATGCTCAAGTAGAGACAGTAGTCGGAAAAGGGATTAGTACCTTCTTAGATGGAAAACAAATTTTTGTAGGAAGTCTTCGCTTTATGAATGAGTTGAAAATTAAAGTAGATCATTTCCTTCACAAGTTAGAAAAAGATGAAAATGTGATCTATGTGGCCTACGATCAAACACTTATAGGTATAGTGAGTATCTTTGATAAAATCCGATCAGGTATGCATCGGACTGTTCACCACCTTCGTAAACAAGGGATTGATGACATTATCATGCTCACAGGTGATAAACGCACAGTCGCAAGAGAAATGGCACGACGTTTACGATTAGATTGGTATCATGCAGAGGCTCTGCCAGAAGACAAAGCTACTTATGTAAAATACTATGGGAAACGAGGATCTGTCATGATGGTAGGAGATGGAATAAATGATGCACCAGCTCTTGCTCATGCTCATGTAGGCGTCACAATGGGAGCTAAACGAACAGATATTGCTTCAGAAGCAAGTGACGTCATTATTACATCTGATAACCCGGAAATGCTTTCAGAATTAGTAGGACTTTCTAGGAAAACAATGAATATTATTAAACAAAATTTTATTGTAACCTTTGCAATTAATGGTCTTGCTATTTTATTTGGAGCATTGGGCATTTTTTCGCCAATCGTTGGAGCAGCTATTCATAATGCAGCTACGATTGGTGTAGTCATAAATAGTGCACGTATTCTATGGACAGGAGATGAATCGAATGAATCCAAAGTTTTATGTTCTACATGATATACCAGGCCGCCTTCGATTACAGATTCCATCCTTACGAGACAAGACGGATTACAAGGAAATTGAGCATATGTTTTCTTCCCTCAAAGGTATTTTATTTGTGAGGATAGAACCTACTATTCAAACCATGTTAATAAAATATGATATTTCACATCTTTATCGTAATACTATTTTTCGGTATATATCTATTTTTTTTCAGCAAATCCGCTTAGATCCGTTAGATGATATTATGATTCAGATAGATCCAACAACTCGAAAAGATTGGTTGCGGACTCTATTTTCTGGATGTTTATTATTGTTAGCAGGTATACGAAAGTCATCCTTCTATAAACCGGATGCTTTAGTATATGGAGCAGTTGTAGCCACTGGATATACTGTATTGTCTCATGGATCGGCGGATAAAATTAGGCATCCAGACATCTTAACAGGCATAGTTACTTTATTATCCCTAGGTCCCTCTAATATGCTTTATGTGGCTATGATTACATGGATTGTCAACGTACTCGAGCTATTGCATGAAAAACAAAAATTTCAAACTCAACTTCTACACATGATCATCTAGATATTCATTCATGTCTTTTACATGAATTGATATATACAACTAATTTAATGGGGGAATTATACAATGATTAATCGCGACTTTTTAATGGGTTTTGTATCAGGCACAGTAGTAGGTGCAGTGGGATACCGTTTGTATGAACAAAATGGAGGTCAATTACAAAGACTTGTACAACCTAATCAATCGTTTAGAAGTGTACAGGGAGCAGGAGCATCTTCATATCAGCCTTCTGTAGAAGAATTAGTAGCACAAAAAGAACGTTTAGAAGATATGATTGCAGAACTTCAAGTAAAATAAAATCTCACTCATTAAAAGAATGAGAAGCAGTTCCAGGCTGCTTCTCATTCTTTTTTATATAAAAATAGGGGGATCACAATAGATAGAAAGAACATCAATTCATTGAATTTACCTTCATAATAGTTACTTTTGCAGTTACTTTGAATATTTTTTCTATAGACAAACATTTTTACCTATCGTTAAAATGTTTCCTGAAGGAAAAACTTTATCTCATCATAATTCAATAACTAAATAAAATCAACACAAAATCCCTATAATGGTATATATTAACTATAATAAACTAAAAAATTCAATTTTTATAAAATGCACTAAGTGTATAAATCCAATCTAAGTCACCACTACCACTTTGCGGACTAAAAGTGGGTACCGCCACATGCCAATCAAGGTAAGATATCATAATACCCCCAGAACGAAAATTTTTGTGCATTTTTCCGTTTTTATCGTTTTGAGGTAACTCGTTATTGTTAGCTTGATGGGCATGGGGTACCACCAGCAAAAAACGCGAATTTACAACGTTAAGGAAATTCCAGAAAAAAAAGTCCAATTTCTCAGATTAAAATTGAGAAATTGGGCTTTTTTGTTACTCCATAAAAGCGCCCGATTGTTGAAGATCAAAGGCAATTGCAGCTATCTCGCACTTATTTAATTCTAACCACCGTTAGCTTATTAAAACCGTGTGAATACACTGTGCAAAAAGTTTGTAAAACGTAGCTTAATTTATAATAACTTCTCTTAAAATACGTCCCCAAATTTTGCTATCGTCAGTTAAAAAGTGACCTGCATCAGGAATAAGGTGCAACTGACACTCAGGTATTATCCTTGATACTTTTTTAATCTCTTCCACAGGAGCCATTCTGTCCTCTTCTCCATGAAAAAGATAGACTGGTACTTTTATGTCTTTTAAATCAAATCCCCAATATTTAGACAATAAATAAGGTTCGGTTGCTCCTTCATCAACTTGGTTCCTATATGCTTCTCTTAAATGCCTAAATGTTGCTTCTAAGTGTTCATCAGTTTGCAGAAACTGGCGATCCCAATCGGTTAAATGTTTATTGCCATTTTTAAGGTCTTTTTTAAATTTATCTGGAGATTTATCCATTATCTTTACCATGGATTTATATGATAACTTCAAAATCCACGGTGCATTTTTAGAAAGCCAAAACGCTATACGATTTTCTTTTACCATCGCCTTCGGAGGCTTTCCATCTTTGAAAGGAGTAACGCTTGAAACCATCGTAATTGAATTTATTCGTTGCGGAATTTTATATCCACAAGCAGCTGCATATGCTCCTCCTCCAGAAACCCCAATTACTGAAAAATTTTCAATTTGTAAATGATTAGCCAATTCCTCAACATCATCGGTCCAATCTAGTACAGTTCTGTTTGGCTTTAAGTCTGATAAGCCGTATCCAGGTCTATCTATCGAAATTAACCTAATTCCTAGTGAATTTGATACTTCGTCATCATCTAAAAACCATATTCTTGAACCTGGTGTTCCGTGAAAGAGAAATATAGGTATGCCGTCTTTCTTCCCATATTGAATATATCCAAGTTTTCTTCCATCATTTAATTGTAAAATTTGGCCGTTTGGTTCCACCCTTATCCCCTCCATGTCAATTTTGTCGCCTCTTATTTCGTGTAATTCCGAGATAAACAAATACCATGCATACTATAAGACCTAATGTAGCTGGAATAATTATAGATTTACCAGAGTCCCCTGCAAATAGGATACTCCATCCTACTTTCCCTATTGCAATAAAGGCCATAATTGACAAGCCGAACCAAATGTTACGTTGCCAGAAAGCAAGAGCTAAGAGGGTTAAAGATAGTGGTACAATCAATGTAAGCAAAATTTTCCCCATTCCCCAATCCCCAGTTAGATAATCGACTTCATATTGAAGAAATTCTTGCACTTTTGTATCTACGGTAGTCGGTTCAGGGAACCAAAACATGGATGTGAAAATACAGAACAGTGTGAACGATATTCCGGCAAGGCTCCTTTTGAAGGCAAAAAAACAAAAAGGAATAATAAATATAGGTCTTATATACCAAGAAAGCTGATTATGATGCCTTGCAAAAGCCCAATCTAATAAATCGCGATTTACAATCAGTAAACATATGGAGCATAGAGCAAAGAAAATAGCCAATGGCTTATCATATTTACGCATCAAAAGTTTTTCTCCTTCCCTTGTAATGGTATTGATAGACCTTTTTCTAAGAACAACATCATTTCATCAATTAAAAAAAATAGCTTATCATCAAAATAATCGGAGCCAGATTTGTTGATGAAATATTGAACAAGTGACAGGTTAAGAGAATGAACAAGCAAAATGATTGTTTCATTATTTAATCTCTGATCAATTTCATGTTTCTTCTTACTCTCATTGATTAATATATGAAAAAATTCATTACTCTTTTTATCTTCTTCCCCAAGTATTGATTTTTTCCAATCTTGATCGGAATTGAAGATAAGGTCGTTTGCAATTTTGCCCATATCCGGATGCTTACGGTAAAAATGAATTCCCCCGATAAATAGGTTCCTTATAATATCAATAAATTTCATTTCACTAGTTATCTGGGTTAAATTTTGGGAGTACTCGTGTTTTTTGATGCCTACTTGTTCAACTACATACTTATACAAATCAAGTTTGTCTTCGAAGTATTGATAAAAACTCCCCCTAGGAATTCCTGCTTTCTTAATAATGCTTGAGATACTGGACTCTTGATAACCATGCTCAGAGAATTCAGCCATACTAACTTCTAAAATCTTTAATTTCTTCTCTTTGGGTAGGTTGAAAAACCAATCTAGGAAAAGTAATGAAGGCACTGGCCTAGGACTAACGATCACAAAGAGAATTATTGAAATGCACAATGGAAGTATTCAATTGGATTCAGGTAACGGATATACACATTTCCAGATTGCTTTATTAAAATAATGGGGGACTGCTTTTCATGGAAGTCCCCCGTGTTTTTAGCGAATACCGATATCGTTTACTAAAACGGTGCCTTTTTCGGTTCGATTAAATTCAAATGAAATTTGGTTTAATGTTTGGGGATTAAAGGCTGGATTCATTCGCTTGAAATCCTTCAGTTGGAAGTTAAAGTGTTGAAAGATGGGCTCCTTAGTAGGAGATAACTCAGTAAACGGCCATTTTAATAGTTTTCCTTCTATCATTGGGATTAATTTTGAAACATGGCTAAGCGGCAGGCTGGCACGATTACCTTCATCATCCACTAGGGTGATGGTTAAATCAATAAGATCTTTTCTATAGGAAGGATTTTTCCTTTTTGTCGAATCGGCCATTGAAAAGGAAATGGAGCTATTTTCTGTAAGATTCAAACCCTTCCCGGGTAGGAAGACCGTATAGGAGGCAGCCTTACGGAGCTTACGAAGGTTCCAACCTAACCGTACCACGCTGTTAAGGGATTCTCCATATTTCAGTTTCATCCGCTCTTCCTTCCATTCCATTAAGTGCTTTCCTTGAATTCTCCCCCCCATGACGGAAGTACTTAGCACATCAATATCTTCATCAAATGAGGTAAGGATGGAAGTCTTCGAGTCTCCATAATCACTAATATACATGGTATTCGGCAGCCATTTTTGTGCATAACCGATATCTTTGAAAATCAATTTATATTCCTTTTTATTTTTTATCGTAGCATCGAGAAAGGAAGAAATGAACACTTTGGCCACTCGTTCTTGATCTTCTATTGGCATAAGCTGTTTCAGGTTGAAAAGTTGATTTCCTAAACCAACACCGTCCCGTTTGCCCCAAGTTTGATTAAATTGACCATGATTGGCCCCGTAAATGTAAACGGAAGCCTTCATAAAATCCTGATCAGAGTTAAAATGAATTCGATTAAATTGACTATAACCAGAAAAGCTATTGACATCCATATCATGAGAACCATGCAAGGCTAGATAATTTATATTTTGAAGCGGGACTGGTTTTCCAGAAGGAGAATAGTATCCATCAGTACCCGAAATTGAGATAAGCGAGCGAATGTGAAATCCGTAGTTAAATTTAATCTTTGCATTATCAGGAGAGTTGCTTAATTGATTAAAGGCCGCAGCTATTGAAATCGCTTCACCACCTCGTGAATGGCCAATAAGTGCAATATTGTCCATATCTACCTTTTCGAAAAAGGGGTTTTTCTCTTCTTTGTTCCAGTTCTTCCAGGTTTTAAGGTGCTCTAGAAGTAAGATAGCCCTTGCAGGGTTTTCTTTTTCCAAGGCATGAAAGATAAACATATCATTAAAGGGTGATACATTTAGGAAATTCTCATCAATTGAAACAAAGATATAACCGCGGCTGGCAAGAAGTTGACCGAGATATTTGTAGCCGGGGTCGGAGTAGTCTGTCATTAGATGGTTTCCGTGGACGGCTATAACGAGGGGAAAGGGCCCCTCTCCTTTTGGATACCAGACTGTTCCATTGAGCGGCAATTCTTTTGGTCCAAAACCAAAGGTTTTCGTTCTTAAAGTGGACCATTTTTCAAGAAATGAAGATGCATCAATGGGTTTGGTAAGCAGTGAGTTCTTTCGATTGAATTCTTTGCGGTAGCTATTCTTACTGCCATACGTAATCGATTGGACCTTATACAGCCCATTTTGGTTGGGATTCTGGATAGAAGAACTGTCATAATGATTTGCTTTTTTTAATTCTTTTAACGTGACTCCACGGGGGGATGGCTGGCCATCGTTAATTATCCAATAACTAAAGAGTCCGATCCAGATGGTGAGTAGGGCGAATAAAAGTTTATTTCTAATTCCACCCTTTTCCTTAAGCCGGTATATAAGTGCACCCCAAAGGGTAAGGGAAAGAATAAAAACAAAGATAAATAGTGCAGAAACTTCTAACGGACCCATAAAACAAATAAATAGCATGAAACAAGAGCTAAAGAATAACCATAGATAAAGATTTGGCAATTTTTTAAAAGCAAATAGTAAAACAGTTAATAAGCCACTAATTAGAGAAATAAATAGGATAAACAGGAGTGTAGCAACAGTGAATTCATAGATTCCTCTGTCCCCGAAAAAATAGATAGATTGAATAATAAATAGGATGAGAGAAGGAATGATCATGATAATTGCTGCCCACTTCCAACCTGGAGACAGAGGCTGCTTTGGCTTTCGGTTCGTTTTTAAGCGATTTATCGATTGTCGGACATTTTCCCATATAACCTGCATGATTGTAACCTCCAATAATGATTGATATTTAAGACTCCCAGTTTCATATTACTGGATAAATCTTTCTGACTTCTTTCGAATTTCTTTCAATAATCTTACAAAAAATGAATGAGAATGACGTGGACAAGTGGTAAGCCCGAACTATAAAAATAAGCGCACCTTTCTGGTACGCATGACAAATAACCGTATATCATGAATTTTTTATCAGATATAGAGAGATAACGTCTCCATCATCTATTGTATTAGCTATAATTCGCATGAGTTTATCGTGGTGGACTGTATCGAAGAATCTTTCAAGGTCAATGTCCACTACCCAATCGTGTCCATCATTCAGAAATACCAAGCTTTTTATGATTGCCATTTCGCAACTTCTTTTTGGGGTACCGCCATATTCCCATCAAGCTAAGGTGAATTTGTATCATCATAACGAAAAAAACGCTATTCTTTTTGTAGAAATATACAGGAAGGATGTCGTTTTCTATGAGTTTTTCTATTTCAGACGAAATGAATCTCTTTTCTCAAGAACTTCAAAACTACTTATCTCCATCTTCTCTACAACAATTAGCTAAAGAAGTTGGTTTTGTTCAACGTACAAGTAAATATCAAGCACAAGAATTAATTGCTTTATGTGTATGGCTTAGTCAACAGGTTGCGAGTACACCACTCACACAATTGTGTAGCCGTCTCGAAGCATCTACAGGTGTCCTCATGAGCCCCGAAGGGCTTAATCAACGATTTAATGGTTCAGCCGTACAGTTTCTTCAACAAGTTTTAGCTAATCTTCTAACTCAAAGAATTCATTCAACGCAAGAAATACTACATCCATACTCCACGACTTTTAAACGTATTCGGATCCTAGATTCTACAACATTTCAACTTCCAGATAAGTTTGCTTCACATTATCAAGGTTCTGGCGGAAGTAGCCATACCGCAGGTGCTAAAATACAACTTGAATATGACTTATTGAGTGGGAAGTTCCTCCACGTTTATGTAGGAGAAGGGAGAGAAAATGATAAAACCTTCGGTTCCACAAGTCTACTAACCATTCAACCGAAAGACTTATACATAAGGGATTTAGGGTATTGCGACTTACACGACTTACAGAAAATGAATGATGAAGGTGCTTACTATGTCTCACGTTTGAAGTTGAATTCTCGTATATATCGTAAGAATGATGAACCAGAGTTTTTTCGGAATGGGACTGTGAAGAAAGGTACTCTCTTTATTCAGTTAGACACGGAAGAGCTTATGAATCAATTACGACCTGGTCAAACACTGGAAATTTCAGAAGCATACATTGGGCTGAATCAAAAACTACCCGCCCGAGTGATTATTCATCGATTAACTGAGGTACAAACAGAGAAAAGATTGAAAGAACAAGCAAAAAAAGAAAAGAAGAAGGGCATTACCTATAAAGACCGAAGCAAACGATTAAGTGGAATAAACGTATATATTACAAATCTTTCTTTAGAAGACGTTCCAACGGAACATATTCATGAACTGTATTCGTTACGTTGGCAGATTGAATTCTATTTAAGACATGGAAATCTTTCTTTCAAATTGACAAGTGCAAAGAGATTAAGAGGGAACGCTTAGAGTGTCACTTGTATGGGCAACTTATTAGCATTTTACTCTGTTCATCTACAATGTTTAGAATGCGTCAGTTACTTTTAGATAAGAAAAAGAAGGAGTTAAGTTAATATAAATCCATCTATATGATAAAAGACTATTATTTATTGTTTTATCAAGGATTACAAAAGGACGCCAAAGAATTATCAAAAATTTTTCTACGTCTGTTTCACCTTTTGGAGAAAAACGGACGGAAATGTCATCGTTATAACAAGAAAACGGTCTTTGATATCTTAGGTATTGTGTATGATTGTACGTCACAAAAACTTAAAGCTGCCTAATATTTTTTAAAAAAACCTATTTGATGTTTTTTTTGTCATGCGCATTTTTAGTGTTACCATAGCAAATTAAAGAGAACACACTTTTATATTATCTCTTGCACGCTTAGCTTGATGGCGATGGGGTACCGCCAGCAAAACGCGGATTTCATACGCTAAGGATTAAAATACCTAAAACAAAGGCTTTTTTATACGCTAAGGCTGTTCATTCTATACAACATAAATACAATTATGTTGCATTACATAGTTGAAGAAGTGCCATTTATCGCTTTTACGCAACACAATTTACCTGAAATACTAAAAAATTAATGCAACACAACTCTTAGCGTACGTTTACCGCGTTTTGCTGTCTGGACTCCAAGTACAATATTTCACAAAAAGAGCCAGTTGTTCACAATATTAAATAATTTTATAATATTCCATCATAATTCCACCTATAAAAATCATGAATAAAAAAATTGAAGTGATTATACAAAGGTTTTTAATTTTCTTTGTTTTAACAACCAGAAAAAGTGCTATAAACAGTAAAGTCATAATGGCACTTACTGCTGTTAATAAATAAACTAATTTTTCCAAGATACACATCCTAACCTTTTTCATTACTTCATTCCTATTTTTCATTATTTGCTGACAGTATATACGCCAGATATGTAAATTTTATATTTATGCGTGAACAAATAAAGGATCATACATATTAGTCCTTCTAATATGTATGATCCTTTTTAGGTTGGTATCCCATTCGATAACTTCAAAAATCCCCCTTCTTTCCTAATAAACCTGCCTCGTTAGTTTGCATAAAGAAAGAGCTGCCTTAAAGCCCCCTCTGATCTCAGCTAACGAACCCGTTTAGTTGAATAAACTTTAATGAGTTAGATAAAATAAAAACAAACCCTTATATAAAAGGGTCTGTTAAAGCTTGGTTCCTATAGGAGTGTTTATGTAAACTAAATATGAATATGATATACATAGTGATTTGTAGTCTTAAGAATTCGTCTTTTTTACAAACATCCCTAGGATTAGGCATGCTGCACAAATAACTAAAATAGCAAATTGGCTCAAAATTCCACCTCAAATCATTCCTTCAAACTTTAAAAGGACAAACATATGCTTTAAACAACAGGTTTTTTGCTTAAAACTCTATTGCTCGTTAAAATCTTTCTTTACATTCCAAAATATCTTTTTTAAGTCTTCATAAAACGCCATTGTCAAAAATCCCAAAATGGTAATAACGATAGAATAGGAGCCTAAGTCAATGAAAAGGCCAAAACATACGAATATAATACCTATATAGAAGCCAGGACCTGTAAGATCATTCTCCTTTTTTTTATCCTCATCAATATTTATTT
>NZ_JBIWEU010000024.1:0-45999 GCF_044762675.1 Peribacillus sp. NPDC096448
TGAAATTAAAAGGCATGAGCCCAGTAGATTACCGGGTTCATGCCCTCAAGGTTTCCTAATTAAATAAAGTGTCTAACTTTTTGGGTTCACTTCAAAAATATTCGTCCTCTTTTTGTTCTTTCTTAATGAATTTACTTAGCTTCAGCTTTCTTGATTTGTTTACTTCTAAGCTGACCGCAAGCCGCATCAATATCCGTTCCATGTTCTTGGCGAATTTTACAATTGATGCCTCTCTTTTTCAGCGTATCATAAAACGAGAGAACGGACTCTTTTTCACTTCTTTGGTATTGGCTATGCTCATCTACAGGATTATATGGGATCAGGTTGACATAGAGGCGATGTTTTTTGTCATCAAGGAGATCGGCAAGTTGCTCGGCTTCTTCTTGATGGTCATTGACATCTTTCAATAGGATATATTCGATCGTAATTCTTCTATTCGTTTTCTCTAAATAATAATCAAGAGACTTCATCAATTTTTCTATCGGGATACCTCGGTTTATTTTCATGATTCTTGTCCTGAGCTCATTATTCGGTGCATGCAATGAGATGGCCAGATTCACCTGTAATTTAGTATCGGTGAATTCATAAATCTTATTGGCAAGACCGCTTGTCGAAACAGTAATGCGCCTGCCCGCGATGGCAAGACCCTTATGGTCCATGAGGACCTTCAAAAAGTCTAACATATTTTCAAAGTTATCGAACGGTTCGCCAATGCCCATTACAACAACATGACTTACAACATCACCTTGTTCCAATTTATCCAGATGCAGTTGGACGTTCATGATTTGTTCCACTATTTCCCCGCTGGATAAATCACGGCTTTTGGCCAATAATCCACTGGCACAGAAACTGCAGCCAATATTGCAGCCCACTTGGGTGGTGACACAAACCGAAATTCCGTATTTATGTCTCATCATAACCGTTTCGATAAGGTTGCCATCCTGTAATTTAAACAGAAACTTAATCGTACCATCCGCTGCTTCTTGCTTGACATGCTCAGTCAAAGTCTGGATGACAAAGTGCTCTTCAAGTAATTTTATGCACTCTTTATTAACATCCGTCATTTCAGAGAAACTCGTCACGCGTGTTCTATAAAGCCACTCCCAAACTTGGGAAGCTCTGAATTTTTTATGGCCATGGCCCGAAAGCCACGCTGTCAATTGTTCGAATGTTAAACCATAAATGGACTCTTTATTCATTCGTTACCCTCTTTTCATTACATTAAGATTAATACTTTAACCCATTACCTTACGGGAATTCCACCGGAATCAGTTCTATCATTTATGATATGGTTCATTTCTATTTATCCGAAAAGCCCGATATATTTGCTCGACTAGAACCAATTTCATTAATTGATGCGGAAAGGTCATTTTCGAGAAGGAAAGGGCATAATCGCTTCTTGATAACACCTCGGTGCCAAGCCCAAGCGACCCGCCAATAATAAAGGCAATTTTACTCTTTCCATAGGTGGCCAGCTGATCCATATGAGTGGCCAGCTGTTCTGAAGTAAGCTGTTTTCCATTGATTTCAAGCGTTATTACGTAGGTGTCCGGGCTGACTTTGGCCAGGATTCGTTCACCCTCCTTTTGCTTTACAATGTCCATGTCCGCTGTACTCAGGTTCTCCGGAGCCTTTTCATCCGGTACTTCGACAAGTTCTATATTAGCATAGGCGCTTAACCTTTTTGTATATTCAGCAATTCCTTGCTTTAAGTATTTTTCCTTTAGCTTGCCAACAGTAATAATCGTTATTTTCATATACATCCTCTAGCTTTCATTATGTTTTTACTATCAATTGTTGGATTTGCCTACCTATTATCATACCTTACAGTGACCTATAAGCAAAACAAGCATATCCTTTCCAATTTTTAATGCTTTTAAAATAAAAACCGCTGCCCTTGAAAGCGGCAACGGTAACTTTCATTATTGAAGAAATTCGGCTGGACTTAGATCCAATCCGAACAAATATCTTGATTATTCGTACAAACAAACGCTTGAATCTAAACCATTCCACCCGCCGCTTTACTCTTTGGAAAATGTTAAGAACAGGTTACAAACATGTTATCCACAAAAGTTATCCACATATCCACAAAATCTATCCACATCTTGTATGGGAATATTAGTTCCCTACTAGATATATTGCCACGTTTCGACAATATTCACAGGTTGTTGATAACTGATTTTCCTCGGGAACCAGCGTTAAAACAGGATAGGTTTCACATTCGTATACCACTTCATCCAGCGCCATGTCCACGTGTTCCTGACAGCAATATAATTTCATCTTTCATATCTCCTTTCCCATTCATTATTCCCAGTACATCCATTCCCAATTATCCACAAGTTACTTGAGATTTTTAATATCAGTATATATCCACAGGCAATCGTAACAAAAAATAAGAAAAGCGCAAGGAAATAGAAAGGACAGGAGGCATTTTCCGCCCCCTGTCCTTTTTTGCTTTAAATTTCGCTGCTTGAAAGCGTGACTTCCGTCGTTTCTTTCTTTCCCTCACGGTAATAAATGATTTTAACTTTATCACCGACTTGTTTTTCATTGTAAAGGTATTTTCTTAATTCCACGACATCATGGATTTTTTCATTATCCATTCCAACTACGACGTCAAATTCCTTCAATCCTGCTTTGGATGCTGGAGAGTTGCTTTGAACGCCTGTTATTGCAACGCCAGAAGTGACTTTCCTTGGCAGCTTTAATGTATTTTGTTGATGATATTGGGAAATTTCTTCTACAGATGCCAGGTTCACACCTAAGAAAGCACGTTTCACTTCACCAAATTCCTCTATATCATTAATAATCGGGATAACTGAATCGATTGGAATGGAAAGACCGATTCCTTCCACTGCATTTTCTGCAATCTTCATCGAATTTATTCCGATGACCTGCCCTGACATATTAACGAGTGCCCCTCCGCTGTTACCCGGATTAATCGCCGCATCGGTCTGGATTACCTCCGCATTCCAGTCCACTTGTCCGTCCTCATTGATATCCACTTCTATCGTGCGCTCCAAACCGGAGATGATCCCCTGTGTGATCGACCCAGAGAATTGAAGGCCTAATGGATTACCAATGGCAATGACGGGCTCACCAGGTTTCAATTTGCCCGATTTTCCGAATTCAGCAATGGTTTTGATTTTTTCACCCTTAACGACAATGACGGCTAAATCTGTCCATGGGTCACTGCCTTGTAGTTCAGCTGGCAATTTAGTGCCATCACTTAATGTCACTTCAAGTTCATTAGCTCCTTCAATGACGTGATTATTCGTGACGATATAGGCCTTGCCGCCATCTTTCTTGTAGACGACTCCAGAACCAGTGCCGGCTTCTGCCGAACTGTCCTCGGCGTTGCTCCCTTGACCCCAGAAGTTCGTTTCCTGAATGTTAGTGATGCCGACCACTGCGTCGCTGGCTTTATCAACGGCATTGGTGACGGCACTTGTTACATCAAGAGTAAGGTTTTGCTGGGACTGCTCCGTGGTCTCCCTCTCCGTTGATTTTTCCGTTGTCATTTCGTTTTCATCGTCATTTAACAGTCCACTTCCCGGAAAGGCTAATAAAATAAGTAAAGCCCCGATGATGGCGCCCCCCAAGCCTGCTAGAAAATAGCTCGTATGGCTTTTTTTCCGTTTATTTTGGTTTTCATCATTCTGATCATAATAACCCAAGACCGCCCCATCCTCTCATTTTAGGAATGTATTATAGCAATTCTATTGTTTGGTATCCTCCCTCAATTATACTCAATTACCGAAATTTTTCTAAAAAAATGCATGCTTAATTTAAGGGGCAACATAAAATTGACTAGTATCAGCCATTTTCCTTTTACCTATACAGTTCTAACCAAACGATACCCCTTTTAATCCGATTCGTAACTTACGAATCGAAATTTTTAAAAATAAAAAGGAATGAACAAGGTATCCCTCATCCATTCCTCTTTCATTTATAATGTAACAAGTTCAGTTGGTCTTTTCGGGTCAGTATCATATAAGGAAAATTGTTCACCCACGATGATCCCCTTTGTCTTTAACGTCTGTTCCACCGACATTCTAGCTAGGTCCTTCATATTGTTATCAAGGCTTAAATGGGCCAAGTAAATCCGCTTGGTCTTATCACCGGCCACTTCACTCATTGCAAGGGCAGCGTCTTCATTACAAACATGTCCGACATCACTTAAAATCCGGCGCTTGATGCTCCATGGATATTTTCCCATCCTCAGCATGGACACATCATGGTTACTTTCGAATACATAAGCATCGGCATTCGAGATGATTCCTTTCATCCGATCACTTACGTACCCTGTATCGGTAATGACCACAAGTTTCTTATCTTCATGATGAAAGACGTAAAACATCGGCTCTGCCGCATCATGTGAAACGCCAAAAGATTCTATATCAAGACTGCCGAACGTTTTGATCTGTTCCATTTCAAATGTGAATTTTTGTTCGGTTGCAATTTCACCGATCGATCGCTCCATGGCATCCCATGTTTTTGCATTCGCATATATCGGGAGTTTATGTTTTCTGGCAACCACGCCAAGACCTTTAATATGGTCGCTGTGTTCATGGGTAACAAGGATGCCGGACAGCTTCGACATATCACGGCCTATATCCTGAAACAATGCTTCCAGGGCTTTACCGCTTAAGCCGGCATCGACAAGGAATGATTGATCCTCCGTTTCCACGAAAAAGGCATTTCCTGTACTCCCGCTTGCGAGAACACTAAAATGCATTGTCATCTATACTCACTCCAATATTTTTTCTTCTGTATTCAATTCAATGACCTCTCCATCAAAAGCATTCACGAAGAGATCCGTTTCGCCATCAATGACCACCCACCAAGTTGGCACAAGTAAATGTGACACAGATGTCGTCTGCAGCGAATTATAAAAACCCAGTTTTACATTCGTGACTTTGCTTTTGGGATCAATATCACCATTCTGATACAATGCTCCAATAGCCGTTAAAGCAGATTTCAATTCTTTAGGTTTATTGAATTTTTTGATCCCCTCTAAATACATCTGTTCATAGGAAACGATTTCACCCTTCTTGTTCAGATATAGAGTGACCTTCCCTTTACTATTATTAAAAAACATCTTTTTATCTGCCACTTGATAGCAGATGATGGTCTGGCTGATTTCATCATAGCTCCAAAAATGATACTCACTTCCATTTAATATATACTCCTTCAGGAATATATCAACGTCTGCAGCCTGAATTTCCTCTTTCATGCCAACCGGTATCTTAAATGTACCCACAAGCTTCTTATCATCGATGATTTTTGCTTTTTGATTCTTTAGGTGTTGTATATCTTTCTTCTCGAAGGTCTTGCTTTGGGCAGTCAGGAATTGATCCGACTTTTGTTTCGGAAGTGGGGTTTCTATTGAAATCTCATCTTCTTTCAAAAGTTCATCCGTAAGAGGCTCCGTTAAGCTTTCTAATTGGGAGTCATTAATCTTTTCAAGGAATTGATAAAGAAGAAAAATATTCAAAACGAAGAAAACCATGATGAAAATCGACTTTGTATTATTCCAATCCACTTTGATCGCCTCCCGTATCTTCATCAAAAGGCACAATAAACCATTTATCGCCGATACGATAATACCAAGTGGGCTCAAGTGTAACTAGAGTTACAAGTTTGGAATCCAGGGATTTATCCAGTTTATAGCCTATCGAGATGTCCTCTACGCTATTGAAATCGATATTATCTTTCGATTTCAGCTTATTCACTACTTCTTCACCGCTTGGTAAAGTCTTTGGCGATCCTACTGACGGGAGGACTGAGTCAAGTTTAAAATATGGACGGTCATAGCTATAAATTTCTTCTTTACCCCAAATTTGCTCGATTTCCGTCATTCCGTAATCATTGAAGGCCGGATAACCATTCACGAATAAGCGGAATACCACTCGTTGCTCATTCTCCGACATATAGGCAAAGCGGTAATTGTTATTTTCCCAACCGGCATGTTCATTGATGAAATCAATGCTTTTTTGCAAAAGGTCACTGGAACTGTCAAATAACTTGCTCTTTTGTGCCGGATTGATATAAGAAATTAGGTAATTCTCTTTATTGACCGTCATCAGTCTTGTTCCATCCGTGTATTCCTCACCGACCGAAACGGGTTCCTGTCGTACATACTTCGGATTAATAAATAGAGCGCTTTTAAGGTCTCCAATATCCAAATAGTCGATATAATATTGAAGTCTATTGATCTCCACTGGGTTTTCCGGGACGAACAGCGTCCTTTTGCTGTTTATCGTTTCGGCCGTGTATTCAGGGTGCTTATCGTAAGAACCCTGATAAAATGAATCCATGAAATTCCTTAGTTTTTTAGAGTCAACCATGCCTTGATAAATCTTCCCTTGATCATAGGAAACAAAATAAACGGCAGATACATTACCACTGATATCCTTTTGCTTAATGATGATTCGATCAAACGAAAATTTAGGCACTTCCGTATCCGCTATATTCAATACCGTTTTATAAAGAGAGATGGGGATCTCATCGGAAAATTCGATTTCGATCGATCCATCTTCATGGACAAAATCGTCAAATTTCCTTTGCAGCCTTTTTACGGATACCTCTTTTATTCCGCTGAAACGCCAATGAGAAAATTCTTTTTCCATTTCATTTATCTCTACCGGATTGGAAGTCTGGAAATGCTGCCCATTGCCATGGAAAAGGATACTGACTGGTTTAATGACATCACTGACTATCTGGACATCGCTTTTAATCTTTATAAATTCCGACGATTGTTCAAATGGATCATATTCAGGCTCGTACGTCCAAATGCTCCATGTCAAAAAAATGCTTGTCCCAACCAAAATAATCAGTATGATACTTTTTGCACGTTCAAAATTCATGACCAATCATCCTCTTCTTCCTGTTCGTAAGGAAGTGTAAAGAACACGGTAGTTCCTTTTCCATCCACACTTTCCGCCCATATTTTCCCGCCATGCGCCACGACCATCTCTTTTGCAATCGCTAAACCAAGCCCTGTCCCGCCTAAGTTACGGGCCCTTGCTTTATCCACACGGTAAAAGCGGTCGAATATTTTATCAATCACGTTTTTCGGGATACCCACTCCTTGATCTGTAATGCTCACAATGATAAAGCCATCGGATGGCCTGACGCGGAAAGTCACTTGACCCCCTTCAGGTGAGTACTTTAATGAGTTGGAGATTACATTATAAAGAACCTGGGTGATTTTATCTTCATCAATATCCACAAAATAAGCTTCCTTCGGCAAATCACGCTTAAATGTGATGTCATCATTTTTCGTCATTTCAAAACGATCGATGATATGATCATAGAATTTATTGAAATTCACCCAGCCCGTTTTAAGCCTGTAATCCTTACTGTCCATTTTCGAAAGCTGTAACAGATCATTAACAAGCCTGATCATTCGCTCCGTTTCATTTTGGGTCACACTTAAAAAGGATGGAGCGATTTCCTCGTCCTTCCATGCACCTTCAGCCAATGCCTCCAGGTAACTTCTCATCGTCGTTAACGGAGTTCGCAGTTCATGTGATACATTGGCAACGAATTCCCTGCGTTCACTCTCGATTTTTTCCTGCTCTGTTATATCATGCAAAACCGTGATCAAACCATTAACGAATCCCGTTTCCTTTTGAATGACCGAAAAGTTCCCCCTCAAAATGAAAGGCCGATTTTTTTTGCTGTAATCAAGGATAATGGACTCTCGCTCTTCCAGTAAATCCTCAAATTTATATTCTTCTTCAAGACCCAATACCTCAATGATCGGTTGGTTCATGACGGTTTCACTCGAGACATTCAATAATTGTGCCGCCGGTTCATTAATCAAGTTCACCCGACCGCGCCTGTCCGTTGAAATTACGCCATCCGTCATATTGGCAAGTACGGAAGAAAGCTTACGCCGCTCTCCCTCTGTGCTTGATTGCGACTCTTGAAGCTTTTTGGTCAAATTATTGAAAGTGAGGGCAAGCTGGCCAATTTCATCATCGCCATATACCCTGACTTTTCTGGAGAAATTCCCTTTCGCCATCACCAGGGCCTGTTTTCTCATATCAGACATGGGTCTAGTGATCGTTCGTGCGAGCAGGATCCCCAAGATGGCCGTAATGACTAAGGCGATGGCCGTACCCGTCATGAAGATGCTATTGATTTCATCCATCTGCTCAAAGACATTTTCCATCTCGGCTATTACATAGACGGCGCCAATGACCTCCTCATTTGCTTCAACGGGTGTCGACAGGACCCAGAGCCGCCTGCCTGTTTTCAGATCCCGAAATATATCATTATCTTCTTTTCCATAAATGAGCGTATTCTTAATGAGGACCTCTGTCGTCTTCTTCCCTACAATATCCTGGTTACCTCGGGCTGAAGTTCCGATCACGCGTCTGCTGCGGGTGTCGATGACACGTACTTCCGAAATATCATTCGATGAATTATCCGGGTCTTTCAATATCGCATTAATCGCTTCTTCGAGGGTCGGATCTTCCTCTCCCCTCTCTTTTTCCATTTCTTCACCTATACTGTAGGTAAGCAGGTTAACGTGACCTTTTATTGATTTCGTAAAGTTCCCGACAAGATTTTCTTCCAATTCCCCAACAAAATATACCCCGATTATTTGCATCGCCACGAAAATGAGCAATACATAAATCAGAACAAATTTAAAATGAATTGAGCGAAAAAAACCAACCTTTTTCATAGAAACTACTCCTGTTCAGGGTTACGCAGGTAATAACCGACCCCTCTTCTAGTTACAATCCAGCCAGGATGGCTTGGATTGTCTTCAATCTTCTCACGAAGACGTCTGACCGTTACATCGACCGTACGCACATCCCCGAAATAATCATAGCCCCACACGGTTTGTAATAAGTGCTCCCTTGTCATGACCTGACCGATGTGCTTCGCTAAGTAATGAAGCAACTCAAATTCGCGATGCGTCAATTCAATCGTATCGCCCCGCTTGGATACCACATACGCATCCGGATGGATGGTGAGCGTTCCTATCGTGATTTCCTTCGGTTCATTTTCTTGATCGGGAACCGGAACAGCTTGCTGACGTCTAAGGTTCGCCTTAACGCGGGCAATTATTTCCCGGGTACTAAATGGCTTTGTCACATAGTCGTCTGCACCAAGCTCCAATCCTAAGACCTTATCTATCTCTGAGTCTTTTGCCGTTAGCATGATGATCGGCGTCTCATACTTCTTCCTTACTTCCCTGCAAACTTCCATCCCATCGCGCTGTGGCAGCATGATATCAAGTAAAATCAAATCAGGTTGGCGTTCTTCCACCATTTTGAGGGCTTCATTGCCATCATAAGCACAAAAAACTTCGTAACCTTCTTTTTTTAGATTGAATTGTAATATATCAGCAATTGGCTTTTCGTCATCCACTACCAGAATCTTTTTATCCATGTACTTATCTCCTTTTTTAATAACTGAACTGAATCTATTAAAAACCGTGTCCTTATCCGGGACCTTATTCACTTTTCCTTCTGCTTGCACCAAGCTTCGCAACCTGGTTTTAGCAAAGTTACATATATATACCCAATAAAGGGGCTGAACACCGGAATGAAAGCAAATTGTCTCTATTCTACTTTATCATTTTATAGGCATTAAATCACCTTTTTCCTATTATTCTCATCTATATGAAACAGAAGAAGTCTTCGAATATGTTTCGAAGACTTCCATCGATTACTGACTTATATAGTTAAGCGGATTAACGAGAGACCCGTTTTTATATATTTCAAAATGGAGGTGGACACCGGTCGAGTGCCCTGTTGAACCCATCATGCCAATTTTCATGCCTTTTTCAATCTTTTGTCCCGCTTTTACATCTATTGAATCTAAATGGGCATACACAGTCTTATACCCATTATTATGATTGATCGTTATCTTATTTCCATATCCTCCGGAGTTCCCGGCAGTTTCGATTATCCCATGATCCGCTGCCGTTATGGTCCTGGTGGTTGGCCTTGCAATATCGATACCTTTATGAAGCTTCCCCCAGCGCTGGCCCTGCTTACTGGAAATATAGCCCCCATCTGCAGGCCATGAATATGTACCGCTTCCCTGTGAAGGAATGACCTTGGTGCCTTTTCTGGTGATTTCTGTTTTGGCTTTTTCCGTGACTTCTTTTTTTACGATCGTTTCACTGATTTTCTTCCCATTTGTTTCAGATACATTATAGGTGAACCCAAGGATTCCCTCATTCCCTATTTGGTCAGTAATGAGTTCACCCTTTGGAAGTTCGTCATCCTCCTTCACTTTCTTTTCAAAAGGAATCCTCTCTTCCTTAAATACTTCTCTTTCTACCATTACGTTCACATAGGGGTTACGCTGGGTCACATAGAGACGCTCGCCCTCTTTAATACCTTTGTCCTCATCCTGTCCGGGATTCAGCTCCAGCAGTTGATCCAGGTCCATATCATGCCTAGTGGCAATGGCTTCAAGATCCTCATCTTCCTTAGCCTCATAGATCGTCTTTACTTCCTTTCCTTCTTTTATCATGGAAAGGGTTTTATCGACACTCTTGATTTCGTCTGGATATACCATTGTCTCTTTAAACGTAACGGGAAGTGAAAATTCGATGTCCAGAATTCTGCTTCCTGGCTCTTTTAACGGATCCACATCTTTTTCACTTTCTTTTGTACCTGATTCGTATTCAGCGTATTCCTCTTCATTTACATATAATAAAATGATTTTCTCCAGAACGTCCTCTGCATCTTCCTTTGACGCAACATAAGCGACCGCCTGATTATCTATGTCGATTTCATACGCCTCTGCCTTCACATGCCACTGATCTTTAATTCCCTTAACAGCCTGATCCTCTTTAATATCTTCATCGAATACCTCTTCAGGTACGAACTTCAGCTGTGTCTCCTTATCGAATGTAAAGTCAGGATAATCCTCCTGTGCTTCTTCTACCTTATCGGCTACGATGTTTTCGATTTCCGTTTCATCCGTCACACTGCCGACGAACTCATCGTTAAGATAAACATGCTGAATGGTTGTAGTTTCCGATATCCCCGCAGCAGTTACCCGATTACCTGCAAGCACTAAAATGACGGAAACCATCAACAGGATGATCCCCTTGCCTTTTGAGCTAAACATATATTGTCCTCCTTAACGGCTCAGTCACCAATTAAGAAACTAATCAAATTTATTTTGAGATTTATTAGTCCAATTTAAATATCCAGATGCTTATGACTGATTTCTTTAATGATTTTTATCACTCATAACTCTACCATATTAAGAAAAAAAACAAGAAACAGACTTCATAATGTAATAGAACTGTATAAATGGTGACAACTTGTACCAATAGATATGGTAATGGGGAAAGTTCAATGAACTGAGGAAAAAGAAGTGGTCCTAAGCCCAGTAAGGTTAAAAGCGAGTTTTAGTCCGAATTGGCCGAAAATGGTATGTTACAAATTGTTAACAATCTATTAACAAGATTTCATTCAGAATAATCTGGACGCAAAACAAAAAAACGCCCTAAAGGAAAGGCGTTTATACAAGGATGGCTCAGGACGGAATCGAACCGCCGACACAAGGATTTTCAGTCCTTTGCTCTACCGACTGAGCTACTGAGCCAAATATTCTATTTTAGGATAAAAATAAAATGGCGGTCCCGACGGGAATCGAACCCGCGATCTCCTGCGTGACAGGCAGGCATGTTAACCGCTACACCACGGGACCAGAAAAGCATTTATATAAAGAAGTGACCCATACGGGATTCGAACCCGTGTTACCGCCGTGAAAGGGCGGTGTCTTAACCGCTTGACCAATGGGCCGGAAAAAAATGGTGAGCCATGAAGGATTCGAACCTTCGACCCTCTGATTAAAAGTCAGATGCTCTACCAACTGAGCTAATGGCTCGTTCTATTGAAATGTTTCTTTGCAGGTTGGTAACTTAACATCTGCAGCTTGTTAATGGCTTGTTCTATTGTGACGACGCTTTTGATAATATCATGGATAATATAGTTTAGGCAATAGTTTTTTGAAATAAAATTATTTTTTTCTTATCTTTTTCATTTCCCCTATAGTTTTGTTCCTTTCATTCGATATCCCGGACCTCCAGCATCGATAATAATAATGAAAGAAGAGCCGGCAAAAAAAGCCAGCTCCTTTTTCATGAATTACGCTAGACGCCAAGGGCTTCTCACGACATTTGTTTGGTTACGGTCAGGACCGACAGAGAAAGTGGTCAAAGGAATGCCTACCAATTGAGATACGCGCTCTACATAGTGGCGAGCGTTCTCTGGAAGCTCATCCAATGATTTGCAACCAGTGATGTCTTCTGACCAGCCTGGTAGTTCTTCATAGACTGGTTTACATTCGCCAATCGCTTTCAAAGTCGCTGGAACCTCATGAATGATTTCGCCTTTGTATTCATAGGCCACACAAATTTTAACCGTATCAAGACCTGATAATACGTCAATCGAGTTCAATGATAAATCGGTAATCCCGCTGACACGGCGAGCATGGCGAACGACAACAGCGTCAAACCAGCCTACACGGCGCGGTCTGCCTGTAGTTGTACCATATTCACGGCCAATTTCCCGGATTTGGTTGCCGACTTCATCATGCAATTCTGTAGGGAAAGGACCATCGCCCACACGGCTTGTGTATGCTTTACATACTCCAACCACATGGTTGATTTTCGTAGGACCTACACCAGAACCGATCGTAACTCCACCTGCAACAGGGTTAGATGAAGTGACGAATGGGTATGTTCCTTGATCGATATCAAGCATGACACCTTGTGCACCTTCGAATAATACCCGTTTTCCTTCATCAAGTGCGTCATTCAATACAACGGATGTATCACAAACATATTTCTGCACTTGTTGTCCGTACTCATAGTATTCTTCCAAGATATCTTCGATTTTGAAACCTTCCGTTTCATAGAAACGTTCGAACATACGGTTTTTTTCGACAAGATTTTGAGACAATTTTTCCTCGAAAATTTCACGGTCCAAAAGGTCTGCCATACGGATTCCGTTACGAGCAGCTTTGTCCATATATGCAGGGCCGATTCCCTTTTTAGTCGTTCCAATTTTGTTGGCGCCTTTACGGTCTTCTTCGACTTCATCCAATTTGATATGGTAAGGAAGAATGACATGTGCACGGTTCGAGATACGAAGATTATCCGTACTCACCCCATGGCTATGTAAATAAGCAAGCTCCTCTACAAGAGCTTTCGGATCAACTACCATACCATTTCCAATGACACAAATCTTATCACTATAAAAAATCCCTGACGGAATTAAATGCAGTTTATAGGTAACGCCGTTAAATTTAATTGTATGCCCTGCATTATTCCCACCTTGATAACGAGCGATGGCTTCCGCATTCTGGGATAGAAAATCTGTTATTTTACCTTTACCTTCGTCTCCCCATTGTGTACCGACTACTACAACTGATGACATCTGAATAAAGCACCTCCAAAGGTTCACGTAATACCGATCATTAACCGGTTCTTATCAAACAAACCTATTTTATCAATAATCCAAACTGGAAGTCAATACAAAATCCGAACAATACACTTTTTAAAAAATTCTTTGTTCGTAAATATGAGAAATTTCTTCCCGATCTTTTTGGATTGTCATACATTATTGTACCCTCTGATTTCTTTTTCTATTATCATAAGGGCCTTTCTTTTTCCCGAAACAGAGAAAGCCCGCCATTACATGAATGGCAGGCAGTCCCCTATGCGCCGGGAGACATCGAATCATCATCGAAACGGCGTTCGAGGTTAACGAATTTATTATATTCTTTTACGAATGCAAGCGAAACCGTGCCTACCGGACCATTACGCTGTTTCGCTATAATGATTTCGATGATATTTTTATTCTCGGATTCTTTATCATAATAATCATCACGGTATAAGAATGCGACGATATCGGCATCTTGCTCGATACTCCCGGATTCCCGGATATCAGACATCATCGGGCGCTTATCCTGACGCTGCTCCACTCCCCGCGATAGCTGGGAAAGGGCAATGACGGGCACTTTAAGTTCACGGGCGAGCGCTTTGAGTGAACGTGAAATCTCGGATACCTCTTGCTGACGGTTGTCGCCTGAACGACCATCGCCTTGGATTAACTGCAGGTAATCGATCAATATCATGCCAAGACCATGTTCCTGCTTCAAACGACGGCATTTGGAACGGATTTCACCAATCCTCACACCTGGCGTATCATCGATATAAATGCCGGCATTCGACAAGCTTCCCATCGCCATCGTCAGTTTACGCCAATCCTCATCAGTTAAGGAACCTGTCCGTAAATTCTGGGCGTTGATATTTCCTTCAGCACAGAGCATACGCATAACGAGCTGCTCTGCACCCATCTCAAGACTGAAAATCGCTACATTCTCCTCCGTTTTGGTCGCAACATTTTGAGCGATATTCAATGCAAAAGCGGTTTTACCAACCGAAGGACGGGCACCAACTATGATTAGGTCATTACGTTGGAAGCCTGCTGTCATTCGATCCAGTTCAGCAAACCCTGTCGGTATTCCCGTGACATCCCCTTTACGGTTAGTCAAAACTTCTATGTTATCGTACGTCGCAACCAATACATCCTTAATATTTTGAAAAGACCCGGAATTTTTACGTTGGGCCACTTCCATGATCGTTTTTTCTGCTTCCCCGAGTAGCTCCTCGACCTCGTCCTCGCGACTGTAGCCTTCCTGAGCGATGTTAGTCGCTGTCCTGATCAAACGGCGCAGCAATGACTTCTCCTCGACGATGCGGGCATAATATTCAATATTGGCCGCGGTAGGCACCGATCCGGCCAATTCACTTAAATAAGAAACCCCGCCAACTTCTTCAAGGTTTTTTGTCGCAGCCAATTCCTCTGTCACCGTAATCAAATCGACAGCTTTTCCTTCGTCATTCAATTTAAGCATCACATTAAAGATCTTTTGATGAGAGCTTCTGTAAAAATCCTCCGGAATCAAAACTTCCGATGTAACGGTCAATGAAGAGGGCTCAAGAAAAATGGCTCCTAGCACAGCCTGTTCGGCTTCTATATTTTGTGGGGGAATCCTATCCTGAAATTGTTCTATCATATCTTAAAACCTCCCATTCTAAGAGGATACCTTTTATATGTTTCTAGTAAAAAAGAAAAAAGTGAAAGGACAACGTGCCCAATCACATTTTTCGTCTATCTCTATTTTATCAATTTTTCACAGATATGAAACAGCTAAAATTAGTTAATTTCTTTCACATGCACAGTAAGTGTCGCAGTGACTTCAGGATGAAGCTTGACTGGAAGCTTTGTATGCCCTAAAGTGCGGATGCCTTCAGCAAGCTCCATTTTACGTTTATCAACCTTGATACCGTGTTTTTTCTGAAGCTCCGATGCAATTTGTTTAGTCGTGATGGAACCGAATAAACGCCCGCCCTCACCAGCTTTGGCAGAAAGTTCAACCGTTAATTTCTCCAGCTGCACTTTCAATTCTTCAGCTTGCTGCAGCTCTTCCGCTGCAAGTGATTCTTCTTTATTTTTCTGGGCTTCCAAAGTTTTTACATTTGAATTATTTGCTTCAACGGCCAATCCCTGTTTAAGCAGGAAATTATGTGCATAACCATCTGCAACATTTTTAACTTCCCCTTTTTTCCCTTTACCTTTAACGTCTTTAAGAAATATTACTTTCATTCTTTTTGTCCCCCTTCTAAATATTCATCAATTGCTGCTTTCAATCGGCTTTCGGCTTCATCAATGGAGCATACCTGTTGAGTAGCGGCATTCGTTAAATGTCCGCCTCCATTCAACATTTCCATGATCACCTGTACATTGATATCACCAAGAGAACGCGCACTTATGCCAACTGTATCATCAGATCGCTTAGCCATTACAAAGGAAGCGACAACGCCATCCATGGTCAATAGGGTGTCCGCAGCCTGAGCAATGAGCACCTGATTATGAACCTGGTCGGTTTTTGCCGCGGCAATGGCAATCCCCTTTTTATAAAAAATGACTTCTTCAATGAGCTTCGAACGTTTGATATAGGTGTCCACGTCTTCTTTTAAGAATTTCTGGACAAGTACCGTATCAGCCCCATGCGCCCTTAGATAGGAGGCTGCATCGAAAGTACGTGATCCCGTTCTTAAGGTGAAGCTTTTAGTATCGACGATGATACCTGCAAGAAGTGCCGTAGACTCCAGCATATCAATCTTTGAGCGTTTTGGCTGATATTCAAGCAGTTCGGTCACAAGTTCTGCTGTTGAAGATGCATATGGCTCCATATAGACGAGCAATGAGTTCTTGATGAACTCCTCACCCCGGCGATGATGGTCGATGACCACAACCTTATCGATCCTATTCAATAACCGCTCTTCAATCACCATGGAAGGTTTATGTGTATCGACCACAACCAGCAAGGTCTCATCCGTAATCATTTCAAATGCATCATCAGGTGTTATGAACCGGGAATACAGCTCTTCTTTATTTTTGATCTCTTCCATTAAACGAAGGACACTGCTATCGAGCTGCTGGGTGTTTATGACAATATAGCCTTCACGTTCATTCATTTGGGCAACTTTCAAGATCCCGATCGCTGAACCGATTGCGTCCATATCCGGGTTTTTATGGCCCATGACAATGACTTTATCGCTATCAAGGACTATATCCTTCAATGCATGGGAAATCACACGGGCACGGACCCTCGTGCGTTTTTCCATCGGATTGGTTTTGCCGCCATAGAATTTCACTTTTCCATTCGCTTGCTTTATGGCTACCTGGTCACCGCCCCGCCCTAAAGCGAGATCCAAGCTGGACTGTGCAAGCGTACCTAGTTCCGGCAGGGATGAAACGGCCGAGCCGACCCCGATGCTCAAGGTCAATGGTACATTTTGCTTGGCCGTCGTTTCCCTGATTTCATCCAAAATCGAGAATTTCCCCTTTTCAAGCTGCTGAAGGATATGCTCATTAAAGACAGCGATGAATCGTTCCGAGGAAACCCGTTTAAAGAAAACGCCATTATCCCTTGCCCACTTATCAAGAAGTGAGGTAACCAAGCTATTAATGCTGCTTTTACGCTGATCATCCATACCCTGTGTCAAATCATCATAGTTATCAAGAAGAATGATCGCAATTGCCGTTCGCTCATCTTCATATAATTTCTCAATTTCCACTTGCTCCGTTACATCAAAAAAGTAAAGAAGCCGTTCATCACGCTTATGGACCACCTTGAATTTCCGATCGTGGAGCGTAAGTGTCTCTGTCTCGATCTCTTGCTTGATTAACGGTACTATCGAGTCCGCAACATCGTATAGCGATCTTCCTGCCAAGGAGTCTTCACTAAAACAAGAAGCCAGGAATGGATTGGTCCATTCAATGTAATAATCCTCATTAAAGAGCATGATCCCAATCGGCATTTCCAATAACGCTTCCTCGCCCACCTTCTTTAAACGGTAGGATAAAGTCGTTATATACTCTTCTGTCTTCCGTTGCTTTTTTTCTACCATTCTTAATGTTAAATAAAATAAACCAGCAAGAATCAATAGTCCAACAAGTGCAATAACCCAATTATAATAAGCCAGTACGCCCAAAAGTAAAACGACTGCGGCCAGCACCCCATATAATGGGGACTTAATCGAGTATTCTTTCAAATAAGATGGCATAGTTTCAGCTCCTAAAAGCATCTGTTTTACAAAAAAGTCTCTATTCCTTTTTCTTGATTGTCTCCCTAAAAGGAAAGCCTAAATCTATTATACCTAAAAATCGGACGGCCGTCGTTATAATCGGGATCGGCAGAAGCAAAGAAAAAACCACGATTAAAACAGGTATCGCCTTAACCCATGACTTAACAGGAGCGATATAGAATATCAGGGAATATCCTTGTAATAAAATGAAGAACTGCAATATGAAAAATAGGTTCGTTATGGCCATATATACAAAACTGTTCTTGTCCGTATTCACAAAAAGAGCGAGAAGCATCGTAATTAAATAATACCATAAAAGGCTTTTCGGGAGTCGCAGATCTCGAAAATGGGGCCATTTTAACGCCTTATCACTGAATCTCTTCACAATGGGATGCGCCGCAAAGAAAATCAATAAAACCATGATGACGGACATCAAGACGAACAAACTTGGCATCAGCGTGTTCATCATATCGATCGATTCATACATCCGCTTTTTGACTTGCTCCGTCGGTGCCTGTCCAAAAGAATCCATGATGCCGATTGTATTTTCAATGGACCCCTCAGCCATGTTCATCGATTCTTCTATGTAATTAACATCCGTTATCAACACTGAAGCTGCATATATTAATAAAATGCCTCCCAGGAAGACAAGGACTGCGCTTATGAACATAGGTGCCATCGGTTTGTCCTTTTTCAAAAAATAGCCGATAGCGATTCCCGTTGCCCCCATGAGCAAGGTCAGCGGAACAGACAATATCGTCCCGATGAGGATCGACAATAACGAGGCTACAAATAAGTAACCAAGGCTCCATGATAACTTTTGTTTGATTGTGACCAGTATGAATGGAATGGGTAAAAAGAAAGTAGTGAAAATACCCAATAGTGGGATTTGAATGGTGATGAACAATAAAATGCAATATAGTGCCAGAAGTGCTCCGCCCTCGGCAATTCGTCTCCCGCTATTCATCTTTATTTCACCCCCCTGTTATTATTGATGTCTTATCTCCATCTTTATATTGTATCCGTTACGGCCAGGATATTTCAAACATCACAGTCTTTTTTAGGATATGAATATTTTTTCTGAGGAAAACAACCGGATAACTTCCTTCTGAAATAAAAAAAACCGCAATTCAGCGGTTTTCAGGCATAAGTGACAACTTATGAAAAAGGCACATTAAGGATAACTCCTCAATGTGCCAATTTATTATTCACCAGATACATATGGTAGTAATGCCATAGTACGTGAGCGTTTAATAGCAATCGTTAATTTACGTTGATATTTAGCGCTTGTGCCAGTTACACGACGTGGTAAAATTTTACCGCGTTCTGAGACGAATTTTTTAAGAAGATCTACATCTTTGTAATCAATTTTAGTGATTCCGTTAGATGTGAAATAACAAACCTTTTTACGCTTACCGCGTCCTTTACGTCCACCCATTGCCATAATAAATTTCCCTCCCTGCTTTTTGAATTTTCATTTTAAACGGATGTTTAAAACGGAAGATCGTCATCTGAAATGTCGATTGTCTTACCGGCATTTGCAAACGGATCATCATCTACACGAGTGTAGTTGTTATTGCTCCGTTGATTCTGATTTGGATTTTGTCCATACGAATTGTTGTCATTTCCGTTATTTCCATAACTTCTTTGACCTCCACCGTAAGAACCGCCTTCATTTCTTTCACCCGCTGAACTGCTTCGTGGTTCAAGGAATTGAACGCTCTCAGCCAGAATCTCCGTCACATATACGCGTTTGCCGTCTTGTCCTTCATAATTACGTGTTTGGACACGTCCATCCACGCCAGCTAAACTGCCCTTTTTCAAGAAGTTAGCTACATTTTCTGCCGGTTTACGCCAAACTACACAGTTAATGAAATCCGCTTCACGTTCACCCTGCTGATTCGTAAAACTACGGTTCACAGCTAAAGTAAAGGTAGCTACAGGAACTCCATTAGGTGTATATCGTAATTCAGGATCTTTAGTTAAGCGTCCTACCAAAACTACGCGATTCATCATCAGAATCAACCCCTAGGTTTCAAGCTTGTTTCATGTGAAACAAGATTAGAATTTATATTAATATCGAATTAAACTTCTTCTCTAGTAGCCATGTGGCGAATAATGTCTTCACTGATTTTAGCAAGACGATCGAATTCTTGAATCGCAGCACTTTCAGCGTTAACTTTAAGAAGCATGTAGTAACCATCACGGAAATCATTGATTTCATATGCAAGACGGCGTTTACCCCATTCTTTTGCTTCTACTTCCGCACCATTATCAGAAAGGATTGTGTTGAAACGTTCAACTAAAGCTTTTTTAGCTTCTTCCTCAATGTTTGGACGGATGATATACATAATTTCGTATTTTCTCATCACTGTCACCTCCTTTTGGTCTAAGCGGCCCAATTGGGCAAGGAGCAATTATTTATAATTACTCACAAGATAAAATTATAGCATAGTTATAGAGGCTTTGCAACGCACGGTTCGACTTATTACAATTAATTGTAATCTAATGACCGTTGATTTCCACTTCAGGCACCCGCTTTTCCCGCAGGAGACTCTTACCTTCCGTTCCAATCAACTTCTTTTGTCGACAAACTGAAAGACCCTACATATGGAATGGTAGGGTCTTTGGTTCTTAAACGTTAAAACGGAAATGGATGACATCGCCATCGTTAACGATGTATTCTTTTCCTTCCAAACGAACTTTACCCGCCTCTTTTGCGGCACCATGACTGCCCGCTTCAAGTAAATCGGTATAAGAAACCGTTTCGGCACGGATGAAACCGCGTTCGAAGTCCGTGTGAATGACGCCGGCACATTGAGGGGCTTTCATTCCTTTGCGGAATGTCCAAGCACGCACTTCCTGTACACCAGCTGTAAAGTATGTTGCCAATCCAAGCAGATTATAAGAAGCACGGATCAACTGATCAAGACCTGACTCCTCGATACCAAGTTCAGATAGGAACATTTCCTTTTCTTCACCTTCAAGCTCTGCAATTTCTTCTTCGATTTTGGCACAAATCACGATTACTTCGGCATTTTCCTTAGCGGCATATTCACGAACTTGCTGTACATATTCATTATCGTCTGCATTCGCCACTTCATCTTCGCTCACGTTCGCCACGTAAAGCGTCGGCTTCGCTGTAAGTAAATGCATGCCCTTCACGATTTTTTGCTGCTCTTCAGTAAACTCGACGGTACGTGCAGGCTTTTCATCTTCCAATGCTTCTTTTAAAGCCACAAGGATTTCATGTTCTGCCACAGCGGCTTTATCTTTTTGCTTGGCCATTTTTCCGACACGGTCGATGCGTTTGACAACAGATTCCAAATCGGCAAGGATCAATTCAAGGTTAATGACTTCGATATCATCGATTGGATTTACTTTTCCAGAAACATGGGTAATGTTATCGTCTGCAAAACAACGGACGACTTGACAAATTGCATCCACTTGACGGATATGGGAAAGGAATTTATTACCCAATCCTTCTCCTTTACTTGCTCCTTTTACAATCCCGGCGATATCCGTGAATTCAAATGCTGTCGGAACCGTTTTTTTCGGTTTTACCAATTCAGTCAATTTTTGCAGACGGTGATCTGGCACTTCCACAATCCCGACATTCGGGTCGATCGTACAGAAAGGATAGTTGGCAGATTCCGCACCTGCCTGAGTAATTGCATTAAATAAAGTGGATTTACCTACGTTAGGCAAACCGACTATACCAGCTGTTAAAGCCATTTATATTTCACTCCTTCAAGATGATTCGTACATATGGGGAAAAGAACTGATCTACTATTAAGACCATCCAATTACCTAAACCTTTCCCAATTATAGATTTCGCTTCCTAAAAAGACAAGTAAATCATGAGAAACGCCAGACTACTTTCACTCAAAAAAAAGCATGATCACTCCTCATGCTTTTGCAGAACTTTTTTCATTTTCTTCGCGAATTCACGTCGAGGCAGCATCACGCTATGACCGCATCCTTCACATTTTATCCGGATATCCATTCCGATCCGTATAATTCTCCACTTATTCACTCCACAGGGATGTGGTTTCTTCATTTCCACAATATCCTTAAGTGCAAATTCCTTTTCTTCCATAACCATGAGCCCCCCCCAATTCTATGACTCGCTGCCATTGTACGTAGATTTAATCCCACTTGAATCAAGCGCAGCACTTATTTCTTTTCTTAATATCCTACTGATCTCAATGTGATGCATCGGCTTTGTTTCCGCTTTAATCCGAAAGACGATTTCTTCAGGACTGATTTTTTCAATTCCCAAAAATTCAGGTGCTTTGATCAAGGCTTCGTATTTGCCTTCCATACTGTTTAAAAGATCAATCAGCACCTTCTCAGCGCGCTCGGTCGATCCATCGTTAGGTATGGTCACGTCAACAATAGCCATACTATTTAAAATCGAATAATTCGTAACCTGGATGATGCTGCCGTTTGGTATGAAGTGCAATTCACCTGCACCGCTTTTAATTTTCGTCGTACGAAGCCCGATTTCAATGACTTCCCCTTCAAAATTATTGATTTTAATATAATCCCCAACCGAGAAATGATCTTCAAAAATAACGAAAAACCCGGTAATTATATCCTTGACCAAACTTTGTGCACCAAACCCAATGGCCAAACCGAGAACACCAGCACCAGCGAGTAATGGCATTACATGAAGTCCAAGAATCTCCAGGATCATCAACAAGGCAATGAAATTGATGACATAGGTAATGATATTTTCCAGCAATTTAATGAGTGTCGCTTCCCTGCGTTCCGATACCCGAATGGGACTTCTTAAACGTGCTTTGAAAAATTTATTCAGAATAGTCTTTCCTATTGTAATAATAATACGCGATAACAGCAGAACAAGGAAGATTTTAATAATGCCCTCGCCCATCAGCAGCCATATCCTTTCATCCAATATCTCTTTTGTAACGTTATCATATATGCGGTCCATATTTTCCTCCTGCCTAATGTAAATAACAACTTTTATTTCTTCGACGTATTCCTCTCCCCCCGTGCGTGGAGGTAACCATGAATTAGAGAGATTTTCTCTATTTTATCAATAAATAATGGTTTCTGGACAAAAAAATTATGGGTATATAGTTAATACAATTAGAAATTTTTTACCAAATATTCAAGATTATTTACTAGAAAGTATAGATGAAAGCAATTGGTAGAGGATAACGTCAATTCATATCCCCTTCACCTGTTTGAATGTTATACAAAAAATTCCCCCATCCATCATGTTAAATACCGTATATTTTCCCCTTTTTATCCGTATACTGTAATACCAAATAAAGTAAAGGAGTTGAGCCGATGAATCTGAATTCTAGTCTATTTAATAATAATAAAAATAGATTGAGTCGCATCCTGCATGAAGATACGGATGCATCCAAACAAATTTCCCAGGAATTAATCAACCTCCTACCAACAGGAAAGCTTCAACCAATCGTCATCGTCTGCATAGGCACAGACCGTTCCACAGGCGATTCACTCGGACCACTTGTCGGCACACTGCTTAGTGAAAAGGCTGAAAACAGTTCTTCTTCATTCCATGTTTATGGTACTCTGGATGACCCTATACATGCGATGAATTTACAGGAAAAATTAAATGAAATTAAAAAGATTCATGCCAATGCCTTTATAGTCGGAATCGATGCTTGCTTGGGAAAAATGAAAAGCGTCGGCATCGTTCAGATCGGCCAGGGACCAGTCAAGCCAGGTGCCGGGGTCAATAAAGATCTTCCTTCCGTCGGAAATGCCCATATTACAGGAATTGTGAATGTAAGTGGATTCATGGAGTTCATGGTCTTGCAGAACACGCGTCTTAATCTTGTGCTAAAAATGGCCAAAACCATTGCCGAGGGGATTTATGAAGCACAAAAACATTATCCAATAAAACCTTCCATCACTCCTTTCACATGGGCATTCAAGCAAGAAAAAACCCTTTGATCGGTGTTTGCTATCATAAAAAAGAAGGAAGGGGCCATCCCCTTCCTTCTTTTTTTATACATAATACATGAAAGTAACCAAAATGGCAGTGATCATTATGCCCGGAAGCAGATTCGCGACCCTGATTTTGGTGACACCGATAATATTCAAACCAATTGCCAAAATCATGACTCCCCCAGTTGCCGTCATTTCCAATATGAAGGAATCCATTAAAGCAGTTGGGATCATCGTATTGATCTGCCTTGAAAAAACCGCCAGGAATCCCTCATAAATAATGATCGGAAATGCTGAAAAAAGTACACCTATGCCTAGCGTGCTGGCGAGGACCAGTGCTGTGAATCCATCGATTATCGCTTTTGTTATCAAGACGTCATGATCATTCCTGATACCGCTATCCAGGGCACCGATAATGGCCATCGCCCCAATCCCAAATATGAGAGTAGCCGTTACAAACCCCTGAGATATCGAGGTTCCTTCCTTTGCTTTCATCCTGCGTTCAATCCAATTGCCTAAAGAATTGAGCCTGCCCTCAAGATTCATCCATTCACCCAGGACAGCCCCGCCGACAATACTTAAAATGACAACAAGGAAATTATCGCTTTTAAACCCCATCTGTAACCCTAAGACCATCACGGCCAAACCGATACCGCTCATGACCGTTTCTTTTATCTTTTCAGGTATATGTTGTAAAAACCTTCCTAAAATCGAACCGATTAAAATGCAGGCACCATTCACCAAAGCCCCTAATAATACCATCTCATCCACCTAATTTTCTGCATATGTCTTCATGATCTTTTCATAAGGGGATCTAAGAGGAAAGGTTCTCTTGATCGATCAAGTTCAAAATTCTCTCTAAATCTTCTTTTGAAAAGAATTCTATTTCTATCTTACCTTTTTTCTTGCTTTGTTTGATCGTTACGCTCGTTCCTAGTCTTTCACGCAGACTTGTCTCCCGTTGCTTTATGAAGATATCTTTTTTCTCTTGTTTCTTAGGTTTGGTTTCACGTGAAACGGTATCATTCAATTGATGTATATATTGCTCTAGCTGTCTGACATTCATACCTTCCTTGAGGATTTTATCCACTACCGGCTTAAGCATCTCTTTTTTCTTTAAACCTAGCAATGCCCGGCCATGACCCATGGAAATTTCCCCGTCGGAGATATATCTCCTAATCCCTTCAGGCAAAGATAGTAATCTAACATGGTTTGCTATATGGGGTCGGCTTTTACCCAGCCGGTTGGCCAGCTGCTCCTGGGTAAATTCCAATTTTTCAAGGAGCGTTTGATAAGCTGCAGCCTCCTCGATCGGATTCAAATCCTCCCGTTGCAGGTTTTCCAAAATGGCCAGTTCCATCATCTGCTGTTCACTCAATTCCCTCACAACGACCGGAACTGTCTTTAAACCAGCCTCCTTGGCAGCACGGAAACGCCTTTCACCAGCCACGATTTCATATCCCTTAATACTTTTCCGGGCAATAATCGGCTGTAATATCCCATGCTCCATGATGGATTGCTTTAATTCCTCTATAGCTTCAAGTCGAAAGCTCTTTCGGGGCTGATAAGGATTTGGCCTTAACTCCCTTAATTTGATTTCGCGCACGATTTCATCTTTACTGATCTCCCCACTGTTGAAAAGTGCGTTAAGTCCTTTGCCAAGCCCTTTAGCCATTTGATACCACTTCCTTTGCCAATTCTAGATAGACCTCCGCTCCTCGTGACTTTGGATCATATATAATTATCGGTTCTCCATGGCTTGGTGCCTCACTCAACCGGACATTGCGGGGAATGATGGTTTGATAGACTTTATCCTGAAAGTATTTTTTGACTTCTTCTATGACCTGGAGACCTAAATTTGTTCTTGCATCCAACATCGTCAATAGCACACCCTCGATTTTCAAATCATGGTTCAAATGCTTTTGGACGAGTCGGACCGTATTCAATAGTTGACTCAAACCCTCCAATGCATAATATTCACATTGTACCGGAATCAAAACAGCATCGGCAGCCGTTAGGGCATTAAGCGTAAGCAAACCCAATGATGGAGGGCAGTCAATCACAATGTAATCGTATTGGCTTTGCACCTCTTCTAACGCCCTTTTTAATCGGACTTCCCTTGAGATGGTTGGAACAAGTTCAATTTCTGCACCTGCAAGTTGAATTGTCGCAGGTATAGCATATAGGTTTTCTACCTTTGTTTCCATGATAACGGTACTGGCCTCAACATCATCAACCAATACATCATAAATACATTGTTCCACATCCGCTTTGTCAATACCTGCACCGCTTGTCGCATTTCCCTGCGGATCAATATCGACCAATAAGACTTTCTGTCCTATGTATGCAAGACAAGCACTTAGACTGACAGAAGTTGTCGTTTTTCCAACACCGCCCTTTTGATTGGCAATGGCGAGAATCTTACCCACGAATTCACCTGCTTTCGACTATCTTCCTGACGCTATATCTATTGATTTTTACCGTAAATCCATTTATTTCTTTCTATTTTATCATGAATGTTACTGGAAGAAATCGTTTTCTGAAATTCCTCTTAAAATTTGAAATATATCTAAAAACATTAAAATTCCGGGGTTTTTATAAGTGGAAAAAGCCAGTTTTGGAGAGAAAATAAAAAAAGCTTGGTAATCGGAGACTACCAAGCGGGCTAAGGATAGGGAATCAAGTTTTTTTCTTGGGTATTTTAATCGTGAACTGATAATACTCCTCGAATTCTTCTTCCTCTGCATCCAAATTTATTCCATTGTCTGTAACCATACTGAGTGATTGGCGTATGGTATTAACGGCAATCCTCATGTCTTTGCTAAACGCTTTTCGCTTAGGTTTCGGCTTCTGCACAGTACCCGTTAAGAGCTTGACGACCTGCTCTTCGGTCTGCTTGACGTTTAACCCTTTTTCGATGATTTCCAAAAGCAGTTTCAACTGCTTTTCAGGACTCTTTAACGGTATCAACGAGCGGGCATGGCGTTCCGTAATTTGCTTTTGAAGAAGTGCATCCTGAACCTCTTGTGGCAGCTTAAGCAGCCGAAGCTTATTTGCCACGGTAGATTGACCTATTCCCAGTCTTTGTGCCAGAGCTTCTTGGGTTAAACTATGCAGCTCCAATAGTTTTCCGTAAGCCAAAGCTTCTTCAATCGGTGTCAGTTCTTCACGCTGAAGGTTTTCTATCAGCGCAACGGAAGCCGTTTCTGTATCGGTGAAATCTTTGATTATGGCAGGTGCCAATTCCCAGCCAAGCTTTTGCATGGCCCGGAAACGACGCTCACCTGCAATGATTTCATATTTCCCCTGACCATAAGCCCTTACTACAATTGGTTGAATGATCCCATGTGTATGGATCGTTTGAGCCAATTCGGCAATTTTATCGTCATTAAAAACGGTCCTTGGTTGAAATCGATTAGGCACAATATCAGAAATGGAAATTTTTCTTATCTCTTCATTATTATTGCTAGGTGTCTCCATCTCTAGTTGCTCTTCTTCTTTTTCGCCAAACCCAAAGAACCGCGAAAAAGGATGCTTCATCTTCCTACACCACCTTTTAAAACTCCCAAATAACATATTCTCTATTTAAAGGACAAGTCCTGCATACATTTCCCGACATGGTTATACATATGGCCCTTCACTGTAAAAAACATGTCGACTGGCGCCATCAAGGCAATTATGAGGAATGGACGGCCAGTTATTATAAATATCAGCTGGCTTTCCCAAAATTATTTCCCTGAATCAGCAAGCTAAGTGCACACGTTTTAACCTGTACCGAAAATGCCCCTCGTTGGACAATGCAGTATTAAGTGAAAATAATAAGGTCATACTTTTATAGTAAAAGAAAATAAGGGCAAGTACCAGCCATATATATCTGAATCATCTGCGCTTACTATGAAAACATGCGCATCGTACAGAGGTTATTCAATAGGCTGCTTATTCGGTGTCCCTGGTTTTCTTGGGTATTTTTTAGGAGTCTTCTTCACTTTTTTCACAGTAATGATGTTTCTTTCACTATTTTCCTCTGGCAATGTGAAAGGATGAATTTCTTCGATTTCTCCGCCTAACGTAAAAATGGCCTTCTTCCCATTGTCCATTTCATCTTGTGCACTAGCCGCTTTCATGGCAATGAACGTCCCATCCAGTTTAACAAGCGGCAAACATAGTTCACTTAAAACCGACATCCTGGCTACAGCCCTCGCCATGACAATATCATAGGATTCGCGATGCTCCTGTTTTTGGGCGAAGGTTTCCGCCCGGTCATGATAAAAGGAAACTCCCTTTAATTGTAAGGAATCCGCAAGATGATTCAAAAAGGAAATTCGCTTGTTCAAGGAATCCACAATCGAGACGTGGATATCAGGGAAACAAATCTTCAATGGAATACTCGGAAATCCAGCTCCAGCCCCGACATCGCAAATTCGATATGATTCGTTAAAGTCAAAATAGAAGGCTGCACTGATTGAATCATAAAAATGCTTAAGATAAACTTCTTCTTTATCAGTGATGGCTGTTAAGTTCATCTTTTCGTTCCATTCCACCAATAATCGATAATACGTGTCAAACTGATCAAGCTGTTGAGGAGAAAGCTCGATCCCTTTCTCCAGCAGTGCTTGTTGGAACTGTTCAATATTCATGTTTTTTCAATCCTTTTCGGGTATTTCCGTTACTGAGATACTCTGGCAATTTTACCTTGTTCCAAATAAACAAGCAAAATGGAAACATCAGCGGGATTCACACCGGAAATTCTTGAAGCCTGAGCTACTGATAGCGGGTGGACCTGCTTTAATTTTTGACGTGCTTCCGTTGCAAGACCAGAAATTGCATCATAATCGATATTCTCTGGAATCTTTTTATTCTCCATTTTTTTCAGGCGATCGACCTGCTGCAAGGATTTTTCGATGTATCCTTCATACTTGATCTGGATTTCGACCTGTTCCGTCACTTCTTCACTCAGTTCGACATCACTTGGCGCCAACTTCTGAATATGGGAATAATCCATTTCAGGCCTTTTCAATAAATCGGAGGCACGGATTCCATCCTTTAACTCACTGCCGCCACTTGCAGTAATGACTTCTTGTACCTCTTTGGTCGGTTTGATGAAGTTTGATTTCAGTCGTTCCTTTTCCATTTCAACCGCTTCTTTTTTCATAAGGAAACGATTGTAGCGTTCTTCTTTGATCATTCCGATATTGAATCCAATTTCCGTTAAGCGTAGATCGGCATTATCATGACGCAATAATAAACGATATTCTGCACGTGAAGTCAGCAATCGGTATGGTTCATTCGTGCCTTTCGTTACAAGGTCATCTATGAGAACGCCAATATAGGCATCCGAACGGCTTAAAATCAGTTCTTCTTTCCCCATTGCATTCAATCCTGCATTAATACCTGCCATCAAACCTTGTCCTGCTGCTTCCTCGTAGCCGGATGTCCCGTTAATTTGGCCAGCAGTATAAAGATTTTTGATTTTCTTCGTTTCAAGTGTAGGCCATAGCTGCGTAGGAACGATAGCATCATATTCAATTGCATATCCAGCACGCATCATTTCCGCCTTTTCAAGTCCCGGAATTGTTTGCAGGATTTTCACTTGTACATCTTCAGGCAGACTGGTGGATAAACCTTGCACATAAACTTCCTTTGTATTGCGACCTTCAGGTTCCAGGAAGATTTGATGCCGTGGTTTATCATTAAAACGAACGACTTTATCTTCTATCGATGGACAATAACGCGGTCCGGTCCCTTTAATCATTCCGGAATACATTGGTGAACGGTGTAGATTCTCATCAATGAGCTGATGTGTCCCCTCATTCGTATAGGTTAACCAGCATGGCAATTGATCCGTTATGAACTTTGTTGTTTCATAAGAAAATGCACGCGGCACTTCATCGCCAGGCTGAATTTCCGTTTTGCTGTAATCTATGGAAGAACTATTCACACGTGGCGGCGTTCCTGTTTTAAAACGGACCAAATCAAATCCTAACTGCTCCAAGTGTTCAGAAAGCCTGATGGAAGGCTGCTGATTATTAGGGCCGCTTGAATATTTCAGTTCCCCTAAAATGATTTCACCGCGTAAATATGTTCCCGTCGTGATTACGACAGTTTTCGCACGGTATACCGCGCCTGTTTTAGTGATGACACCCGTACATACGTTGTTTTCAACAATTAATTCCTCTACCATTCCTTGAATTAATGTCAAATTTTCTTGGTCTTCTATCGTCTTTTTCATTTCTTGCTGATAGAGAAATTTATCTGCCTGTGCCCGCAGCGCACGAACAGCCGGACCTTTTGCCGTATTGAGCATCCTCATTTGAATATGGGTCTTGTCGATATTCCTTCCCATTTCTCCGCCTAAAGCGTCAATTTCCCTAACGACTATCCCTTTTGCCGGCCCGCCAACGGAGGGATTGCATGGCATAAAGGCGACCATATCCAAGTTAATGGTGATCATCAACGTTTTAGCTCCGACTCTTGCAGCTGCAAGACCTGCTTCACTGCCAGCATGACCGGCACCAATAACAATGACATCATAGCTACCTGCTTCGTATTGCATATCCTTTTCCTCCTTTTACGCTTATTTTCCTAAACAAAATTGAGAGAACAATTGGTTGATCAAATTATCCTGAACGCTTTCACCAATGATTTCTCCAAGCAGCTCCCAGGCTTTCGTGAAATCGATTTGAACCAAATCAACCGGCGTACCCATTTCAATAGCATCGATTGCATCTTCGATAGACTGTAATGCCTGTCCCAGCAAAGCTATATGCCTTGCATTGGAAACATAGGTCAGGTCTCCCGTTTCTAAAGAACCTTCGAAAAATAAAGAAGCGATGGCTTCTTCCAATTCATCGACCCCTCGATCTTCCAGTAATGAAGTCGTAACAACTTTATGGGATGCCGCCTTTTCCTTAACCTTTTCCATATCGATTTTTTGTGGAAGGTCTGTTTTATTGATGATGACGATAACATCCATTCCCTCAACCGCTTGAAATAGTTTCTCATCTTCAGTAGTGAAATCATCGGAATAGTTCAAAACAAGCAATATTAAATCAGCTTCCTTTAATACTGCACGAGACCGTTCAACTCCAATTCGTTCAACTATGTCTTCCGTTTCGCGAATTCCTGCTGTATCGACAAGTTTAAGCGGTACACCGCGAACATTGACATACTCTTCAATAACGTCACGTGTTGTACCTGGAATATCAGTGACGATCGCTTTATTTTCATGAACTAAGCTGTTAAGCAAAGAAGATTTTCCGACATTAGGGCGACCTATGATTACAGTCGCAAGCCCATCCCGAAGTATTTTCCCCTGTTGGGCCGTGTGAAGCAGTTTCTCGATTTCATTCTTCACAAACCTGCCCTTTTCCAAAAATAAACGATGCGTCATTTCTTCGACATCATCATATTCCGGATAATCTATATTTACCTCGACTTGAGCGAGGGTCTGTAAAATTTCTTGACGCAGATTTTGGATTAATTTCGAAAGCCGGCCTTCCATTTGACCTAATGCAACATTCATGGCTTTATCCGTTTTAGCACGGATTAAATCCATAACGGCCTCAGCTTGAGAAAGATCGATCCTGCCGTTCAAAAAAGCCCGTTTCGTAAATTCACCAGGTTCCGCTAAACGAGCACCTTGTGAGAGAATAAGCTGCAGTACCCGATTGACCGAAACGATTCCACCGTGACAATTTATTTCAACTACATCTTCCCTTGTAAATGTCTTTGGACCCATCATGACCGAAACCATGACTTCCTCTATGATTTCACCTGTTTTAGGCTGGATAAGGTGGCCATAATGAATCGTATGTGATTTCACTTCAAGCAATCCTTTTCCACCTGGTCCTTTAAAGATCCTGTCGGCTATTTCTATGGCCTCATCACCGCTGATTCTAACGATGGCGATTGCCCCTTCCCCTAAGGGAGTTGAGATAGCGGTGATTGTATCGAATTCCATGCTTTCACCTCTTATATATTGATGGTTCTATTTTTTTCTGATAATAAAATCGTCGAATCCCTAAATTACTACAATACCACAGTATAATCATGAAAAAAAGTAGATACTCCTTCCTTCCAAGAGTTATCCACATGCAGTTAATCCATATTCTGTACCACCCATTTTAACTTATCCACATGTGAATAACAAATATCGCCCGCTTCATTTTCTTCCATTCCCTTTTCGACTCAAGAGAATATAAAAAGAAATATGTCGCTTATTGTTGAATTGAAACTTTGTAAAAAAAATATTCGACATACAACGATATCACGGCCTAAAAAAAAGAACCCCTGCTTAAAAGCAGAAGGTTCATTTAAGTGGAGTAATGACCAAGTGACGATACGGCTCAGTCCCACTTGAGGTTGTTTTTATTTTTGGATAATCCAAGAGGGCATTATGGATGACCTTCCGTTCATAGGATGGCATCGGCTCGAGTGAAACAGCTTTACCTGTTTTCATGGCTTTATTTGCCATTCTTTCAGCCAATTGGATTAAAGTGTCATTGCGGCGATTTCGATAATCTTCTGCATCTACGGTAATATTCAAAAACTGCTTCGAATATCGATTTGCTACCAGCTGTGCTAAATACTGAAGTGAATTTAGCGTTTGACCCCTTTTTCCAATCAATAATGCAATTTTATCACCTGATAAATGAAATGTTACGTTCTTACCTTTACGGGTGACATCAATTTGTGCATTGACTCCCATTTCCACGCAGACATTCTTCAAAAATCCAAGTGTCTCTTCAATGGGATCTGGAGGCAATGTCACATGGACGATAGCCTTCCTTGCACCAAATAAACCAAAAAATCCTTTTTTGCCTTCATCTTCTATTTCAATCTCTACGCGATCCTTAGTGCTGTTCAGTTGAGCTAAAGCTAAATTTACTGCTTCTTCGACAGATTGTCCTGTAGCAGTCACTTTTTTCACTTTTTCTTTGCCCCTCCCGCGTTTTCCGCAGCTGCTTTTCTAAGATCCGGACCTTTGATGAAATATGTTTGAACGATACCAAAAAGGTTACCAACTACCCAGTAAAGAGAAAGAGCAGCGGGGAAATTAATAGCAAATACAACAATCATGATTGGCATGATGTAAAGCATCATCGTCATTTGTGCAGCCATTTGTGGATTGGAGTTCATTCCAACCATGGACATCTTTTGCTGGATAAAAGTGGTGATACCTGCAACGACCGGTAAAATATAATAAGGATCCGGGGAACCTAAATCAAACCAAAGAAAACTATGTAAAGCAATTTCTTCCGTACGGCTGATTGCATGGTAAAATCCGATCAAAATCGGCATTTGCACCAATATCGGCAAACATCCCGCCAATGGATTCACATTATATTTCGAAAATAGAGCCATTGTTTCTTGCTGTAGTTTTTGTTGTGTGGCAGCATCTTTTGAGCTGTATTTAGCTTGAAGTTCTTTCATTTCAGGCTGAATGGCCTGCATTGCTTTCGAGCTTTTCACCTGTTTGATCATTAATGGAAGTAATGCCAAGCGAATGATTAGTGTAACGCCGATGATTCCCAAACCATAGTTCTCGCCAAATGCTTCGGAAAGCCAGATGATCAGGGCTGATAATGGATAGACAATGTATGAATTCCAAAAACCTTCACTATCCGCAGTAATAGGTTCTTTAATTTCCGTACACCCTGCCAACAGCATCATTATCGAGGCTAGTCCAATAATGAGTAATATTCGTTTTTTCAACCGTAATTTCCTCCTAACTGCAATCAATCTTTTTTGAAACAATTGTGAACTGTTTATTAGCAGATTTCAAGGAAAAGTAATCCACTTTTTCCACAGTTACAATCGGAATTTTCTATGTCATCTTACAAAGTAACCACATGATCCGAGGAGTGCTTATTCGATATTGAGGGGACTTTATTGTTTTTTCATTTTAAAGTTTAGTGATTTAGAACGTTTCAGGACATGTATCAAGCTGCTTTTCACCTGGAAAAAGTCCATCTCCGCCGCTGGTTTTCGAGCAATCACAATATAATCCTTACCCTCTTCTATATCTTCTTTCAATTCCAAAAACGCTTGCCGTATGTATCTTTTGATTTGGTTCCTTACAACGGCGTTCCCGATTTTTTTACTGACAGAAAGGCCGATCCTGAAATAATCCTGACCAGGCTTTTCAAGGACATAGACAACGAATTGCCGATTAGCAGAAGATTCACCTTTTTTAAACACAAGCTGAAATTCATCCTCTTTCTTAATCCTTAACTTTTTTTTCATTTTTACACCTTCATTACATGAATTGAGTCTCAGCAAATCCCTTATTTTGCGAAAAAAGACCACTGAGACTTTTCAGTGGTCTATGCAGATAATACTTTTCTGCCCTTACGGCGACGTGCAGCGATTACTCTACGTCCGTTTTTCGTGCTCATACGTGCACGGAAACCGTGAACTTTACTATGTTTGCGGTTATTCGGTTGATAAGTTCTTTTCATTATATGACACCTCCCTGAGGAATAACAGTTAAAGACAGTCTTTACAATTATATAGATGGAGGTATCTACTTGTCAACCTCATCCATAAAAAATATTTCTTTTTTTAATGCTCAATGTCCAGTAGGCCTTTTTTTACTACCTAGCCTATTGTAAATGATTTTGCTCCGAACTGATATAGAAATTTTTGGGGAAAGGAAAATTTCCATCATTTTATCCATGAGCACAAATAGAATTCGCAAGGAATCCTCCCTTGCGGCACACCATTCGACAAATAATAAGAATGAACCTGAATCATTTTCGATCTTTCTCCATGCAGGTCATCAGCTTGAACAACTTGGTTCAAATCGAATTAATTCGAGCCTATAATCACGGTCTGTGGATAAAATTCGACATGTTTTTTTCTATCCACATCCCATTTTATAGACTTTTGCACATAACAATAGCCTGTGGAAAAGTTTTTCCCACAAGCTCGGTAAGTTGTGGATAAAGTTTTCTAACCCATTGCAAGACGCCTGAATTTCTGATATTATATTTGTGTTTTCACTCTGAATAACTTTATCAACAGGCAACGTTTATCCACAGACTGTGTATAACTTGTGGATAGTTTATCCGACCTGTGTATATCAATCTGTCCACAGATGGTGGATATTGTCGAAAACCCTTTTTTCTTCTTTATTATATATTTCTTAAAATACCTGTTGATGAATAAACATTCAAATCTACACTGGCTCACCAGATGTAGTCTGTACAAAGGTTGTACAGCGCAAGATATAGTTTTGGGCACTCCATATTACACAACACAAAAATCCCTTATACAGCTCACCGAACCTTTGCTGTCAAAATTAATATAAAGACGGCAATCGATGAGTTTATTTGTGCCTATACATTTAGATACAATTATTAAAAATTTTTTGCAAAGGAGGGATAAGTTTGGATAACATCGATAGCCTCTGGAACCAGGCGCTCGGAAAAATCGAAAAGAAAATCAGTAAACCAAGCTTTGAAACTTGGCTTAAATCAACCAAGGCTTATTTACTGCAAGGTGATACATTAACAGTCACCGCTCCCAATGAATTTGCCAGGGATTGGCTTGAAGAACGCTATTCCCATCTTATTTCCGATGTATTGTTTGAACTTACCGGTGAGGAATTGGAAGCGAAATTCATCATTCCCCCCAATCAAGAAGATGATGATTTTGCCGTTCCTGTTCAGCCTAAAAAGATAAAAAAACAGGATAAAGAGCATGCTGCATTTCCACAGCATATGCTGAATGCGAAAAATACCTTCGATACATTTGTCATCGGCTCCGGCAATCGTTTTGCCCATGCCGCGTCTCTCGCTGTCGCAGAAGCTCCGGCCAAAGCCTATAATCCCTTATTCATTTACGGGGGCGTAGGTCTTGGAAAAACTCATTTAATGCATGCAATCGGGCATTATGTTCTTGAGCATAATCCGAATGCAAAGGTCGTTTATTTATCGTCTGAAAAGTTCACGAATGAATTCATCAACTCAATCCGGGACAATAAAGCTGGGGAATTCCGTGATAGATACCGAAGTGTGGATGTTTTATTAATTGATGATATTCAATTTCTTGCGGGAAAAGAACAAACTCAAGAAGAGTTTTTCCATACATTCAATGCGCTGCATGAAGAAAGCAAACAGATCGTCATCTCGAGTGACCGCCCGCCAAAAGAGATACCTACACTCGAGGATCGCCTCCGTTCAAGGTTTGAATGGGGCTTGATCACGGATATCACACCTCCTGATCTGGAAACGCGGATTGCCATATTGCGTAAAAAGGCAAAAGCTGAGGGTCTTGACATCCCGAATGAAGTCATGCTCTATATTGCCAACCAAATCGATTCCAATATTCGTGAGCTTGAAGGTGCACTTATTCGTGTCGTCGCTTATTCTTCATTGATTAATAAAGATATAAATGCGGATTTGGCAGCTGAAGCATTAAAAGACATCATCCCTAGCTCAAAACCTAAAATAATCACCATCTTGGAAATCCAGAAGACGGTCGGTGAACATTATAGTGTCAAACTTGAGGATTTCAAGGCGAAAAAACGGACTAAATCAGTTGCCTTTCCAAGACAGATTGCCATGTATCTTTCCAGGGAGTTAACGGACTCATCCCTGCCCAAGATAGGTGATGAATTTGGGGGCCGTGATCATACGACCGTTATCCATGCGCATGAAAAAATCTCCAAACTCATGCAAACGGACACCCAGCTTCAACGTCAGGTTAAAGAAATCCAGGACCAGCTGAGGGTATAATAGATTCTGGATAATGTGAATAACTGACGACTACTTACACACAGTCTGTCCACATGTGGATAGACTGTTTTTCCTTAGGTTGAGTGGACTTATCCACATATCAACAGGACCTACTACTATTACTACTATCTTTTTTAATAAAAATTATTAATAAATATGCCTATTCGGCAATAAAAAATTGGAGGATGAAACATGAGATTTATAATCCAAAGAGATCGATTAGTTCATAGTGTCCAAGAAGTAATGAAAGCAGTCACATCAAGGACGACGATTCCGATTCTAACGGGGATAAAGATAAGCGTTACTAGCGAGGGGGTCACCCTAACAGGTAGTGATTCTGATATCTCCATCCAATCATTCATTCCCGCTGAGGTTGATGGAGATGAGATTGTTGAAGTTAAAAGCAGCGGCGGTATTGTCCTGAATGCCCGTTTTTTCAGTGAAATTGTCAAAAAGCTGCCGATGGATACTGTAGAAATTGAAGTGGAGAATAACTTTCAAACGATTATTCGCTCGGGAAAAGCTGAATTTAATCTAAATGGGCTGGATCCTGAGGAATATCCACATCTTCCGATCATTGAAGAAGAAAATATTTTCAAGCTTCCAACGGACCTTTTAAAGACCCTTATCCGCCAAACTGGGTTTGCAGTGTCCACGTCAGAAACACGCCCCATCTTAACAGGTGTAAACTTAAAGGTTCAAGATGACGAATTGACCTGTATTGCAACAGATAGTCATAGGCTTGCAATGAGAACAGCCAAAATAGAAAATAAAATTAACGGGACCTATAGCGTTGTAATCCCAGGTAAAAGTCTGAATGAGTTAAGTAAAATCCTAGATGATACGAACGAACTCATTGAAATCGTCATTACCGAAAACCAAGTACTTTTCAAAGCTGAAAATTTATTATTCTTCTCAAGACTGCTTGAAGGGAATTATCCTGATACATCACGCTTGATTCCATCGGATAGCAAAACCGATGTGACTGTTCACACCAAGGATTTCCTTCAAGCGATCGACAGGGCTTCTTTATTGGCGAGAGAAGGAAGAAATAATGTCGTCAAATTGACAACCTTGGAAGGCCGTATAATCGAAGTCTCTTCCAATACTCCTGAAATTGGTAAAGTAATTGAGGAGGTTCAGGCAGAAGCCATTGAAGGTGAAGACCTGAAGATCTCATTCAGTGCCAAATTTGTAATGGATGCTCTAAAGGCATTGGAAGGTTCCGATATAAAAATTAATTTCACAGGTGCAATGCGTCCGTTTGTCATTCGTCCGCTACATGATGATTCCATGCTGCAATTAATTCTCCCGGTAAGGACTTATTAAGCTAAAATAATATTTCAAAAAAATTAAAGGCTTGTATAGCAGGTCTTTAATTTTTTTGTATTTAAACATGGGTTTCCAAAGGATTTTTGGCGTTTTTTCAATTCTGTACGGGACTCTGAATCGCTAAAAACAGGAACTCAAAAAGCTATACTTTGTCTTAATGGGATTAATTTAGTAAAATGAAATATTAAAGACTACTTAGAAATGAGTGAGGCATGAATGGACTCCATAAAAATCAATACTGAATATATTACGCTTGGACAATTCCTGAAAGTGGCCGATTTGATCCAAAGCGGCGGAATGGCGAAATGGTTCTTAAGTGAATACGAGGTTTACATTAATGGCGAATTAGACGTGAGAAGAGGCAGAAAATTAAGATCAGGTGATAAAATAGAGATTCCTGGATTTGGCACCTACACAATTACAAGCTAAAACATAAGGGAAGAGCGGAATATGTATATTGAAAATATAAGTTTGAAAAATTACCGCAACTATACCGAATTGAATCTGACTTTTGAGAATAAAGTCAATGTAATCCTTGGCGAAAATGCTCAAGGAAAAACAAATGTCATGGAATCCATTTTCGTTTTAGCAATGGCAAAATCCCATCGGACCTCAAATGATAAAGAACTTATTCGCTGGGATGAAGAGTATGCTAAAATAGAAGGAAGAGTTAGAAAGAGAAATACCTCAATACCACTTGAGCTGACCATTTCAAAAAAAGGGAAAAAGGCGAAGTGCAACCATATTGAACAAAGAAAGTTGAGTCAATATGTCGGAAATATGAATGTGGTCATGTTTGCGCCTGAGGATCTTAACCTTGTAAAGGGAAGTCCTCTAGTCAGACGCCGTTTTATAGATATGGAAATTGGCCAGGTTTCTCCCGTATACCTTCATGATATGAGCCAATATCATAAAATACTTCAACAAAGAAATCATTACTTAAAGCTTCTGCAGACCCGGAAACAAACGGATACGACGATGCTTGACGTGCTGACAGATCAATTTATTCAGTATGCAGCGAAAATTGTCGAAAGAAGGTACGAGTTTCTTTTAAAGCTCCAGCAATGGGCAGAGCCGATTCATTCGGGGATCTCCAGAAATCTAGAAGTATTGAAAATCCAATATAAACCGTCGCTTGATGTATCAGAATCTATGGATTTGACGAAAATGATAGAAGTATACACAGAAAAATTTGATAAAATAAAAACAAGGGAAATTGAACGGGGTGTTACACTGGTAGGTCCTCATCGTGACGACCTGGTTTTTTTTGTGAATGACCGTGATGTCCAGACATATGGTTCACAAGGACAACAGCGTACGACTGCCCTGTCTTTGAAACTTGCCGAAATTGAGCTGATCCATGAAGAAATCGGCGAGTATCCCATTTTATTATTGGATGATGTGTTATCGGAACTCGACGATTTCCGTCAATCCCATTTACTGAATACGATACAAGGGAAAGTGCAAACATTTGTGACGACACCCTCCGTTGATGGAATCGATCATCAAACGCTAAGAGAAGCGTCCACCTTTTATGTTAGTCAAGGAAGTATAAAAAAGGTTAAATGATGAGGTGAATGTATGTATCTCCACATTGGTGAAGACATTCTTGTGAAAACGGACGATGTCATAGCCATTTTAGATAAGAAGCTGCTTCAGGCCTCTCCGATCATGAGTGAATTTTTGGAGAAAAAGTCCGATGTAACTTACCATTTAGCAAAAAACTCGGTTAAATCGATTGTAGTGACGGACAAACAGGTATATTATTCACCGCTTGCGTCGTCCACTTTGAAAAAGCGTTCACTGCAGCCATCGCTCTTAATCGATGATATAGATATTCTTTGAATTGTAGCTAAACGTTATAATTACTCCTGAAAATTGATAAATGCCAAAAGAAAAGTGTAGGTGATACGTATGACAATGGAACAAAAAGAAGTACAAGCTCAGGCATACGATGAGAATCAGATACAGGTTTTAGAAGGCTTAGAAGCAGTTCGTAAACGTCCGGGGATGTATATCGGCTCCACCGCTGCAAAAGGACTTCACCATCTTGTTTGGGAAATTGTCGATAACAGTATTGATGAGGCACTAGCTGGTTTCTGTACGGAAATCAAAGTGACGATCGAAGAAGACAATAGCATAACCGTAGTCGATAATGGTCGGGGAATTCCAGTGGGCATCCATGAAAAAATGGGACGCCCGGCTGTGGAAGTAATCATGACGGTCCTCCATGCAGGCGGTAAATTTGGCGGCGGGGGTTATAAGGTCTCCGGCGGTCTGCATGGTGTGGGGGCATCAGTGGTTAATGCCTTATCCACGGTGTTGGAAGTGTACGTTCATCGTGAAGGGAAAATCCATTATCAGCAATTTAACCGCGGTATCCCAAAAGAGGATTTGAAAATCATCGGGGAAACCGATCATACCGGAACGACTGTACACTTCATTCCTGATGGTGAAATCTTCACGGAAACCTTGGAATATGATTTCGATACATTAGCCACACGAATCCGTGAGCTTGCATTCCTGAATAAAGGCTTGAAACTGATCATTGAAGATAAACGTGAAGAAGAAGAGAAAATCAGGGAGTTTCACTATGAGGGCGGCATCAAATCCTATGTCGAGCATTTGAACCGTTCAAAAGAGGTATTGCATGAGGAACCGATTTTCATGGAAGGCGAAAAAGATGGCATCTCTGTTGAATTGGCTCTGCAATATAATGACAGCTATATCAGTAATGTCTTTTCTTTTGCCAATAATATCCATACCTATGAAGGCGGTACACATGAATCAGGATTCAAGACTGCTTTGACCCGTGTCATCAATGATTATGCACGGAAAAATGGTCTTTTAAAAGAAGCGGATTCCAATTTCTCGGGTGAAGATGTCCGGGAAGGTTTAACGGCAATCATTTCGATTAAGCATCCCGATCCGCAATTTGAAGGTCAGACGAAAACCAAACTCGGAAACTCTGAAGTGAGGACGGTTACTGATTCCATTCTTTCGGAAAGGCTTGATGCCTTCTTATATGAAAATCCTGCAGTGGCCCGAAAAATTGTAGATAAAGGGCAAATGGCGGCGAGAGCCCGTTTGGCAGCGAAGAAAGCACGTGAATTGACCCGGAGGAAAAGTGCTTTGGAAGTATCCAATCTACCGGGGAAATTGGCGGATTGCTCTTCTAAGGACCCGGGTATCAGCGAATTGTACATCGTTGAAGGAAACTCTGCGGGAGGCTCGGCAAAACAAGGACGGGACCGCCATTTCCAAGCCATATTGCCGCTAAGGGGTAAAATCCTGAATGTTGAAAAGGCGCGATTGGATAGAATCCTGCACAATGAGGAAATAGGTACGATCATCACAGCGCTTGGAACAGGCATTGGTGATGAATTCAATATTGAAAAGGCTAGATACCATAAAATTGTTATCATGACCGATGCGGATGTGGATGGTGCCCATATCAGAACACTGATGTTGACATTCTTCTACCGGTACATGCGAAAAATCATCGAGTATGGTTATATATATATTGCTCAGCCGCCACTTTTCAAGATCCAGCAAGGAAAAAAAGTGGATTATGCTTATAATGACCGCGAGCTTGAAGAAATCATGGCAAGTTTGCCAAGTACTCCCAAGCCTAACCTGCAGCGTTATAAAGGGCTGGGGGAAATGAATCCGGAGCAATTGTGGGAGACGACGATGAACCCTGAAACGAGAACGCTGCTTCAAGTCAGTTTGAAAGATGCTGCCGAGGCTGATGAAACTTTCGAGATGCTGATGGGCGATAAGGTGGAACCGCGACGTAACTTCATTGAAGAAAATGCAATTTATGTAAAAAATCTTGATATCTGATTTTTGACAGGATGCTTTTTACATCCTGTTCTTTAAATAGTGCACGAACAGATAAACTTAAATGAGAGTATAAGCTTTTAATAGGAGGTTGGCTCCATGTCAGAAAATGAAAGATCAGGTGTTAAAGAAATAAATATAAGTACCGAGATGCGGACATCGTTTTTGGATTATGCGATGAGCGTTATCGTGTCGCGGGCTTTGCCTGATGTAAGGGACGGTTTGAAACCGGTACACCGAAGAATTCTTTATGCAATGAACGATCTTGGAATGACTTCGGATAAACCATTTAAGAAATCAGCCCGTATTGTCGGGGAAGTAATCGGTAAATATCACCCGCATGGTGATTCGGCAGTATATGAAACGATGGTACGGATGGCGCAACCTTTTAACTATCGCTATATGCTTGTAGATGGTCATGGGAATTTCGGTTCGGTCGATGGTGACCAAGCTGCCGCAATGAGGTACACCGAAGCGAGAATGTCGAAAATCTCGATGGAGTTACTCCGGGACTTAAATAAAGATACGGTCAATTTCCAGGATAACTACGATGGTTCAGAAAGAGAACCAGCCGTCATGCCTGCCCGTTTCCCGAACTTGTTGGTGAATGGTTCATCAGGAATAGCGGTAGGAATGGCAACTAATATTCCGCCCCATCAATTAGGTGAGGTAATTGACGGCGTATTGGCTTTAAGCAAGAATCCTGAGATTACAATTCCAGAGTTGATGGAATATATTCCTGGTCCGGACTTTCCGACAGCCGGTTTGATTTTAGGGAGAAGCGGAATCAGAAAGGCCTATGAAACCGGTAAAGGGTCAATCATTCAACGGGCGAAAGTCGAGATTGAAGAGAAACCGAATGGTAAACAGGTAATCCTTGTTAAGGAAATCCCTTATCAAGTGAATAAAGCAAGATTGATTGAAAAAATCGCAGAACTTGCCCGAGATAAGAAAATCGAAGGCATCACCGACTTACGGGATGAATCGGATCGCAATGGTATGCGTATTGTCATGGAGCTTCGAAAGGATGTTAATGCGAATGTCCTTTTAAACAACCTGTATAAGCATACCGCGATGCAGACCACCTTCGGAATCAATCTGCTTGCTTTGGTGGACGGTCAGCCAAAGGTGCTGAATTTAAAACAATGCCTGCGCTACTACTTGGAGCATCAGCAGGTAGTCATACGGCGCAGGACTGAATTCGAACTGCGGAAAGCGGAGGCCCGTGCCCATATTTTAGAAGGTTTGCGCATAGCCCTTGATAATTTGGATGCAGTCATTTCGTTGATCCGCAGTTCCCAAACGACAGATATTGCCCGTGAAGGCTTAATGACACAATTCTCACTTTCCGAAAAACAGGCGCAAGCTATCCTGGATATGCGATTACAGCGCTTGACAGGTCTGGAACGTGAAAAAATCGAAGATGAATATCAGGCATTAATGGCTATAATTGCAGAATATAAAGCGATTCTTGCTGATGAGGAAAAAGTTCTTGAAATTATCCGTGAAGAGCTTCTTGAAATTAAAGAACGTTTTGATGATAAACGGAGAACTGAAATCACATTAGCTGGCTTTGAAAGCCTGGAAGATGAAGATTTAATCCCAGAGGAAAATATAATCGTGACACTTACGCATAACGGTTATATTAAACGCTTGCCTGCAACCACATACCGCAGTCAAAAACGCGGGGGACGCGGAATACAGGGTATGGGAACGAATACAGATGACTTTGTCGGTCACTTGTTAACCACTTCGACTCATGACACTCTATTATTCTTCACCAACAAAGGTAAAGTCTATCGTTCAAAAGGATATGAAATACCTGAATTTGGCAGGACGGCAAAAGGATTGCCGCTTATCAACTTGTTGGAAGTCGATAAAGGCGAGTGGGTCAACGCAATCATACCGGTGAAGGAATTTGCGGACGATTGGTATTTATTCTTCACGACCAGACTTGGGATATCAAAGCGTACACCTTTGTCGTCATTTGCAAATATCCGAAATAATGGTTTAATTGCCTTAGGTTTACGTGAAGATGATGAATTGATCTCTGTCCGACTTACGAATGGGGAGAAACAGATCATAATTGGAACGAAGTCCGGAATGATGATTCGTTTCCCTGAGACGGATGTACGGACAATGGGACGTACTGCAGCGGGAGTGAAAGGGATTTCCTTAGGGACGAATGATGAAGTTGTCGGAATGGAAATTCTTGAAGATGATGAAGAAGTCCTGATCGTTACGAAAAACGGTTATGGAAAAAGGACCTCTGCGGAAGAGTACCGCATTCAAAGCCGTGGAGGCAAAGGAATAAAAACATGTAATGTCACTGAGAAAAATGGTGAACTTATAGCCGTGAAAACAGTTACGGGTGAAGATGAAGATTTGATGCTGATTACAGCAGCTGGTGTATTGATCCGAATGGAAGTCGAAGGCATTTCTAAAACGGGCCGTAATACACAGGGTGTTAAGCTCATCCGACTCGAATCCGCAGATAATGAATATGTTTCTACGGTGGCCATCGTAGGAAGGGAAGAAGAAGAAGAAAAAGACATGGATATAGAGACGGTAACAACTCTAGATCCGGATTCTGATCCCGAACCTACTGTAATTGAAGAAAATGAAGATACTGAAAAAGATACGGAAGAATAATCTTTTCATAAAAAAGGAGTTCGGTATTAAAATTCCGAACTCCTTTTGAAATTCCCTTTGAATTTTAGTCTAAAGTTAAAGTTTTATTAATTCTATTTTTAAAACAATGAAGACTTTAGGCAAAGGGTTCTATAAAAGGTTAAAACAAAGGTGATTGGAGCGGGTGTGCGGAAAGCGAGCAACTCTCAAATTGTATAAACCGTAAAAAACTGTAGATCCAGCAATTAAGCTGGGTCTTTTTTTTTTGCATTAGCTGGATTTCAAAATGATATCAAGAATGGTCGGGTGTAGGTAAAAAGACTCGCGTATTTTAGGGAACTTTACTAATGAATTGATTTTTTTTAGGTATTTAATCATAATTAAGATGATTTTTACCATCTTTTTCAAGTAAACTGATACTCATTAATACTACCGAGGTGAAACGTTTTGCTAGTGAAAACTCGCTATTTAATCGAAGGCTGCATCCTCTCTAAAGAGATTAGAGGTCTTTCGAACCGCCCCATAATGTATGAAAAAACAATATTGACCACGCGGTTAATTGAGGCATTGCAAGCTTTTTTAATAACAGAGGTGAGCGTTGAAAAAACTTTGATCGATGGAAAGACATTTCTGCCGAAAGAAGTAATAGATCCAGAATTGCATGAAATGGGAGAGTCATCGGATTTTACGGATTTGTATCTTAAGTCAGTACAAAAATATAAACGATTATTTAAAAATTGGCAGGCAGGCAGTAAAGTCGAGGTGGCCATGATTCGTTTCATCATGATTCCCCTTATGGACAAGGCTTTAGAGGAACCAGGAAACATTTTGATGCTGCACAACTATTGCAATAAGGAAGACTATGTATATCATCATGCTATTTCCATTGGATTGATAGGAGGATATATTGCATATAAAATGAAATGCAATAGGGCAGATGTCTACCAAGCTGCAATTGGCGGATGCCTGGCAGATTGTGGGATGGCGAAGCTGCCACCAAGGTTATTAAATAAAAGGGAAAGCCTGACGGCAGATGATTATGAGGAGATACATGCTCATCCCATTTTCAGCTACAAGATGATCAAGGACAGTTCCATCATTAAGGATAGTGTGAAGATAGCCGTTCTAGAGCATCATGGAAGGTTAGATGGAACGGGTTATCCCAAAAGATTGAAATCAAAGCCCATGAACTTATTCTCAAAAATCATTGCTGTTGCAGATGTATTTCACGCCATGACTTCCGAAAGGACATATAGAAAGAAACAGTCACCGTTTAAGGTATTAGAAATGATCTTACATGACGACTTTGGTAAATTTGATATTGCGGTAGTTAAAACCTTGTTATCAAGCTTCGCTGATTTTTCCATAGGAAGCAGGGTCAAACTGAACAATGGATTCATCGCTGAAATCATTTTTATTGATGCCGGCTCGCAAACAAGACCGGTCATAAAGGTGATGGATAGTGAGCAAATTATCAATTTGGGGATTAATCGTGAATTATATATAGAAGAAATACTATAATGTTTAAAGAAAAAGTTTACTCTTGCAATGTAAGCTTTTTCTTCTTGATCAGGGGTAAAATCATAGTATTTGAAATCTATGAATTGATGTATATTATTTATTTTAAAATAACTATTGCTTTTATTCCTGATACTAGATATAATAACTAAGTCGACAGCGAAAGAATAAAGTTGTTGACGAAAAATAATATAGATGATATATTATTAAAGTCGTTTCCAAATGGACGACAAAAATCGCTCTTTGAAAACTGAACAAAACAAAGCGCCAACGTTAAATTTTAAGTGAGCACACACTATCAAAAAAGCAAATGAGCAAGTCAAACATTTCTTC
>NZ_JBIWEU010000025.1:0-45373 GCF_044762675.1 Peribacillus sp. NPDC096448
TTTGAAGGAACAACGTTCCTGATATGTTTGGTGGCGATAGCGAAGAGGTCACACCCGTTCCCATTCCGAACACGGCAGTTAAGCTCTTCAGCGCCAATGGTAGTTGGGGGTTTCCCCCTGTGAGAGTAGGACGCCGCCAAGCTATAATCTTTGTATTCTTTTTGGATAAACGGGAATACTATTTTTATAAAAGCAACATTTATACCGTCGCGGGGTGGAGCAGTCCGGTAGCTCGTCGGGCTCATAACCCGAAGGTCGCAGGTTCAAATCCTGTCCCCGCAATCATGAAAAAAACGAAACTTAGGTTTCGTTTTTTTGTTTTATTTGAAATTCCAATAATATGTCCCTAACTTATTTGTTTCTTCTTTTGAAACAAGGTAAACTACATATAGAATGGTTTTTGTTCCATAATATTGCGTTTATGGTTCTCGACTTGAACTATAGGACGGACGTTTTCCTAATAATGATAAAGGTGATTGATATATGCAGCATGTTGAATGGATTTCTCAGAATGAGGAAGAAACAGCGCAATTTGCGCACAAATTGGCACAAAAGCTTTCCAGTGGAGATGTGCTGGCTTTAGAAGGTGACTTGGGTGCAGGGAAGACGGCATTCACAAAAGGGCTGGCTAAAGGATTAGGTGTTACCAGAATGGTGAATAGCCCCACCTTTACGATAATAAAGGAGTACATGGGTCGTTTGCCTTTGTATCATATGGATGTCTACCGGGTAAGTGAATCGGAAGAAGATTTAGGCTTTGATGAATATTTTGATGGTGATGGTGTGACTGTCGTTGAATGGGCCCATTTAATAAAGGATCACCTCCCAGAGGAAATCTTGACCATTTATATCTATCGTCTGGGCGATACAAGCCGGCGTATTGTTTTGGAAGCCAAAGGCGAACGATATGTAAAGTTATGTAAGGAGATTATTTGATGAAGGTTTTAGCTATAGATACATCGAATTTCACATTAGGGATTGCACTTGTAAACGGGAATCAAGTAATTGGTGAGTATACGACGAACCTAAAGAAAAATCATTCGGTGCGGGTAATGCCAGCAATTGAAACACTGCTGAGGGACTGTGACACTATACCGAAGGAATTGACTAAGATAGTGGTCGCTCAAGGTCCAGGCTCCTATACAGGGGTCAGGATTGGAGTGACGATAGCGAAAAGCTTGGCCTGGACGCTTCAGATTCCGTTATCAGGTGTTTCCAGCTTAGAGGTTTTAGCAGCTAATGGACGTTATTTTAACGGGTTGATATCTCCCTTGTTCGATGCAAGAAGAGGGCAGATTTATACTGGATTATATGAAATGGAAAAGGATTCTTTAAAGACAGTCATTGAAGATTGTAATATTCTATCCTCTGAGTGGGCGAATCAATTGAAGGAATTAAATCGTCCTGTTTTATTTGTTGGTCAAGATGTGGACATCCATCGGGATGCAATTACGGATGCATTAGGCGAATTAGCGGTATTTGCTCCAGTACAGTCATATAATTCAAGGCCAAGCGAACTTGCCTTCATTGGTCTTGATAAGACTGAAGTGGATGTTCACCAGTTTGTACCGAATTATATCCGCATGGCTGAAGCAGAAGCTAAGTGGCTTGAACAACAGGGGAAATAAACAAGGAAAGCGACCGATTATTATGAGTAAAACATTGACGTTCCGAAAGATGAATACGGCAGATATCGACCAAGTGCTCAACGTGGAAAAGCAGTCCTTTACTTTGCCTTGGAGCCGGGAAGCTTTTTTTAATGAATTGAATCATAATCAGTATGCTGTATACATGGTGATAGAGGATGAAGGGAAAATTGCCGGTTATTGCGGTGCCTGGATCGTCATTGATGAATCGCACATTACCAATATAGCGATATTACCAGAATACCGAGGGCAAAAGCTTGGAGAAGCTTTGCTCAGGAAGATGATTGAAATCTCCATTTCAATGGGTGTGGTGAGGATGACACTTGAGGTCCGTGTCAGTAATGCCGTAGCCATTTCACTTTATGAAAAGCTGGGTTTCCAAAAGGGCGGAATCCGAAAGAATTATTATACAGACAATCAAGAAGATGCTTATGTTATGTGGGTGAATTTTTCATGAAAAAAGATCAATTTATATTAGGAATTGAAACAAGCTGTGATGAAACTGCGGCAGCTGTCATAAAAAATGGAACGGAGATACTGAGTAATGTCGTGGCTTCACAAATAGAAAGCCATAAACGTTTTGGCGGTGTCGTCCCGGAAATAGCTTCCCGTCATCATGTAGAACAAATTACGATTGTTCTTGAAGAAGCACTGCTGCAAGCCGGTGTGACATATGAAGACTTGGATGCCATTGCCGTTACAGAAGGTCCCGGCCTTGTAGGGGCACTTCTAATAGGTGTGAATGCGGCGAAGGCTGTAGCTTTCGCACATGGAATACCGATTGTCGGTACGCATCATATCGCTGGTCATATCTATGCTAATCGGCTTATTCAGGAGATCGAATATCCTGCGCTTTCTTTAGTCGTTTCGGGAGGGCATACGGAGTTGGTGCTTTTAGAAGAACCTGGTTCTTTCAAGGTGATCGGGGAGACGAGGGATGATGCCGCAGGAGAGGCGTATGATAAAGTGGCTCGAACCTTGGGTCTCCCTTATCCTGGCGGGCCTCATATCGATAGGCTTGCACAAATTGGCTCACCATCTTTGAAACTGCCTAGGGCATGGTTGGATGGAGGCTATGACTTTTCCTTCAGCGGCTTGAAATCAGCGGTAATCAACACTTTGCATAATGCAGAACAGCGCGGGGAAAAAATTGAACCTAAAGATTTAGCAGCTAGTTTCCAAGCAAGCGTGATAGAAGTGCTTGTAATGAAAACTGTGAAGGCTGCAAAGGAATATAATGTGAAACAGGTATTGCTTGCTGGAGGAGTTGCGGCAAATAAAGGCCTTAGGGAAGCATTAACGGAAGCTTTTAAGGATTTACCTATGGATATATCCATTCCGCCCCTCTATCTTTGTACCGACAATGCTGCCATGATCGGTGCTGCTGGCAGTGTCATGTTTGAAAAGGGGAAGCGATCTGGTTTGGATTTGAACGGAAATCCTGGATTGGATATAGAAGCATTTTAATTGACGAGAAGACAGGATCCCTCACTTCGGCATCCTGTCTTTTTATCGTGTTAATAAAATAATAGAATATTCTGTGGATAAAGTTTTTTTGATAATCATACTGCATGTGTATAAATCGTTGTTTTTGTGGATAAGTGGATATGTTTCTGTGGGTAATGTGCATAACTCGAATTAATGGCTTATGAACGGTAAGTGTTTTGTTAACAAGTTTGTGGATAACTTTCAAGAGACAATTTGATTGGAAAAGAAAAAGACCGAGTCAATTGACTCGGTCTTTTTTCATTCTTCCAGTTCAGTCCATTCTTCGAGAAGCTGGTCCAAACTTTCTTGTGCATGATCAAGCTTTGTTTGGACTTCCATTACTTTTTCATGGTCCTGAAAAACATTTGGATCACAAAGGAGGTCATTATATTCGTTTATTTCGGTTTCAAGAAGCTCCATGGCTGCCTCGATTTCCTCAATGCGCCGTTTTCGCTGGCGTTCAGCTTTTTTTGCTTCTTTATCAATTTTGTAATTTGTTTTTTCTACAGCCGCATCTAAAGTTTTAGCCTGATCCTGCTGTTCAAGTGCTTGGATTTCCGCTTGCTCCTGCTTCTTCTCCAGATAGTAATCATAATCACCGAGGAATTCTTCGTTGCCGTCCTTGGAGAGCTCTATCACTTTCGTTGCTATCCGATTTATGAAATAGCGGTCATGTGAGACGAAAAGAATAGTTCCCGGATAATCGATCAATGCGTTTTCAAGCACCAATTTACTATCGAGGTCCAAGTGGTTCGTTGGTTCATCGAGAATTAAAAAATTCCCTTTTTGCATCATCATTTTGGCTAGAGCAAGACGAGCCTTTTCGCCCCCGCTTAGTGTGGAAACGGTTTTCAAAACATCGTCCCCGCTAAATAGGAAATTACCGAGTACGGTGCGAATGTCCTTTTCCGGTTTGAGGGGATAGTCGTCCCATAATTCATTGAGTACGCGTTTATTGGAAACAAGGTTAGCCTGTTCTTGATCGTAGTAGCTGACTTCTACGTTCGTTCCAAAACGGTAATCCCCAGAAAGTGCAGGCAGCTTGGAAATGATCGTTTTCAATAAAGTTGATTTTCCAACTCCATTTGGGCCGACAAGAGCTATGCTCTCTCCTTTTGTCATCCGGGAATTTATATTCTTCGATACCGTTTCCCCTTCGTATCCGATAGCCAGGTCCTGAAGGTGGAGTACTTCATTTCCGCTTTGCCTTTCAATCTGGAAAGAAAAATTCGCGGATTTTTCATCACCTTGCGGCTTGTCCAACACATCCATCTTTTCGAGCTGTTTACGTCTGCTTTGTGCTCTTTTCGTGGTGGAAGCCCTTGTGATATTACGTTGGACAAAGTCACGAAGCTTTTCGATTTCCCCTTGCTGTTTCTCGAACAGTTTCATGTCCCTCTCATAATCTTCCGCTTTTCCCTCTAGATAAGAACTATAATTACCATGGTATTTTTTCATGTTATTCCGGGAAATTTCATATACCAGGTTTACTACTTTATCTAAAAAATAGCGGTCATGGGAAACAATGAGGACAGCTCCCTGGTAGCTTTGTAAATATTGTTCAAGCCAAGAGAGGGTTTCGATATCCAAATGGTTCGTCGGCTCATCCAGAATCAATATATCCGGTTTCCTTAAAAGCAGCTTTCCTAATGCAAGCCTTGTTTTTTGCCCGCCGCTTAAAGTGGAAATTGGGGTAGAATAGTCAAAGTCGGCAAACTGAAGTCCATGCAATACGGAACGGATATCCGCTTCATATTGATAACCGCCCTTCTCTTTGAATGCCACCATCAAAGTGTCGTATTCATTCAGCACTTTTTGGTAAATTGTTTCGTTTTCAAAGATGTCAGGTCTGGCCATATCAGCCTCAAGGCGGCGCAGTTCCTTTTCCTGCTCTATAAGATCAGTGAATACAGTCAGCATCTCATCCCAAATGGTCAGTTCGGATTCCAATCCCGTATCCTGGGCCATATAGCCGATGGTGACGCCTTTTGGTTTGATTATTTCACCGCCATCATGCGAAATCTGCCCGGCTATGATTTTTAGTAAAGTGGATTTGCCGGCGCCATTTCGGCCTACAAGTGCAATTCGATCTTTATTTTGAACTTCGAGCTTCATATTTGATAAAATAAGTTCAGCTCCATAATATTTCGATAGTTGATTGATTTGTAATAAAATCATAGATTTCACCTCAATTGATTATTGTTAGTGTAACGTATTTTAGTTATTATCGGCAACAGCTTGGTTCCAAGCTAAAAGAAAAGCTGTTACATAAAGTGGAATAATAGTGTATGATTTAGGAGGGGTTACTTAAATGGGAGACTTAACGCATTTTAATGAACAGGGCAGGGCCAAAATGGTCGATGTGAGTGCAAAGCCTGAAACAACCCGGACGGCAGTGGCTCAATCGAGCATTTTATTGAATGATGAAATATATGAATTGGTCACGAACCATAAAATGAAAAAAGGTGATGTACTGGCTGTTGCACAAGTTGCAGGAATAATGGCCAGCAAAAATACATCCAATATAATTCCGATGTGCCACCCCATTGCTCTGCAAGGGGTCAATATAGCCTTTGATTGGGAAAAAGAAGAACAAGGATATAGGCTTAGGATTGAAACGGAAGCTAAGACAAAAGGGAGTACAGGTGTGGAAATGGAAGCGTTAACAGCTGCATCCGTGACTGCCTTGACTGTTTATGACATGTGTAAGGCCATTGATAAGGGAATGGTGATCGGGCCTACGTTCTTAGTGGAGAAAACAGGCGGAGTGTCTAGTAGCGATTATAAAAGGCAAGTAAAACAACAAACAAATAGAGATTAAGTTGAAAAGCATGTGTGAAGGCGGGGAAGAACAATGAACCATGACCCAAAGATACCGCAGGCAACAGCCAAAAGGTTGCCATTGTATTATCGATTTTTAAAGAACTTACATTCCTCAGGCAAACAAAGAGTTTCCTCGGCAGAGCTAAGCGAAGCTGTAAAAGTGGATTCTGCTACCATTCGCCGTGATTTTTCCTACTTTGGCGCGCTTGGGAAAAAAGGCTACGGCTACAATGTCAATTATTTATTATCCTTCTTCAGAAAAACACTAGATCAAGATGAATTGACCAAAGTCGCTTTAATTGGAGTAGGAAATTTAGGAACCGCTTTTTTAAATTACAATTTCATGAAAAATAATAATACAAAAATTGAAATGGCTTTCGAAGTTTCTGAAGAAAAGGTCGGCAAGCGAATAGCTGATGTGCCCATCTATCATATGGATCAAATCGATACACTATTGCAGGAAAATAATATTACTGCGGCTATATTGACAGTGCCTGCACAGGTAGCCCAGACGATAACCGATCGTCTAGTCAAAGCTGACATAAAAGGAATATTGAATTTCACACCTGCACGGCTGACCGTGCCTCCATCCATAAGGGTCCATCATATTGACCTTGCGGTGGAGCTTCAGTCGCTCATCTACTTCCTGAAACATTATCCTGTAGTGGAAGAAGCCGCATTGGAGGAATGAAAAAACGCTGCATCATTGCAGCGTTTTTTTATTTTTTCTTATTTTTTTGTGCGGCTTTAATCTTAAAGTGCAGCATGATCATTCGTAATCCCGAACCAAAGTCAAGAGTCGCAATAAGGACAAGTATGTAGGCAAAGAGTCCCCATCCTGAAGAATTGACGGTTTGAATCGCGATAGCGGTAAAAAGGGCTCCTAAGCCTGCATAGATGATGCCCATGAATAAGGGTGATTGACGTTTCATAATAAACCTCCGATGAAGGCCTGTGCAGTATCCAGCATCTTCTCTATATCCTCCCGATATACCACTTGAAGGATGATAACAAGCGTGTTCATCGCAATATGAGCGCTCATGGATACGAGAATGCGGCCTGTTTTCGCATAAAGGAAAGCAAAAGTGAAGCCCATTGCCGTATATAAAAGAAGATGTTCAAATTCACCATGCGCCAAGCCGAAAATAACTGAGCTGATTAAAGCTGAAATAAAGAAGTTAAAGCGTTTATGAAGTGATCCGAAAATGATTTTCCGGAAAATTAATTCTTCCAATATAGGTCCAATTACTGAAGTGACGAAAATGACCATGGGGACTTTGTAAATGAGTGAAATGAGTTGCTGCGTATTTTCAGATTCAGACTCCACCCCAAGCATTTGTTCAATGCTTCCGGCAATGCTTTGCGCAAAAAGAGCCATGAACACTCCTGCAATTGCCCATAATATGGACATGGAAACGGAAGTTTGGTTTCTCGTGTCCAACTTTTCCCTCATATCTTTTCTCATTAAAAAAAGAATCAAGAATAAAGCTGCGAGAAAACTGAAAACTATCCAGTATGCTGCAGATTTCACTTCGAGTTCATCAGCCGGCATTCCGGTATAAGACCCGATCAGCATGAAAATGGGTACTCCGACAATACTGGATAATTGCATGGCAATATAAGTGATGATGACGAACCAATATTCTTTTTTCAAAAATGAAAACTCCTTTTATAGTCACCCATTCCAACGTTACTGATATGGGGACAATCTATAAACGCATACTCCAAAATGGTATCAAAAATTGAGGCAGAACACCACTTAAAGGTACCCCTAACATTACATTTAAATTACTATGTTAAGGAAATCATTATCCTAAAGTAGTTTACCCGTAATTTATCAGAAATTAATAAAAAATTTTCAATAAGATACTTGCAAAAAAGGCTCGGTTTATTTAATATTATAAATGTGTTAGCACTCGATGATGAAGAGTGCTAATAATCATGAAACAAATTATCAAGAGAATATGAGGAGGTTGTTTCACTTGTTAAAACCATTAGGTGATCGCGTTATTATTGAACTAGTTCAAACTGAAGAAAAAACTGCAAGCGGTATTGTTCTTCCTGATACTGCTAAAGAAAAGCCGCAAGAAGGTAAGGTAGTAGCAGTTGGTACTGGCCGTGTCCTTGAAAATGGCGAACGTGTTGCTTTAGAGGTTGCCCAAGGCGATCTAATTATCTTCTCAAAATATGCAGGTACTGAAGTTAAATACGAAGACACTGAATACTTAATTTTACGTGAAAGCGACATTCTAGCTGTTATCGGCTAATTATACATCATACTTAACTGAACGAAAAATTTTCTTAAAATTTTAGGGAGGTACTTATAAATGGCTAAAGAAATTAAATTTAGTGAAGAAGCTCGCCGCTCCATGCTTCGCGGTGTGGACGCACTTGCAGATGCAGTTAAAGTAACGCTTGGACCAAAAGGTCGTAACGTGGTTCTTGAGAAAAAATTCGGTTCACCGCTAATCACAAATGACGGTGTGACGATCGCTAAAGAAATCGAATTGGAAGATGCATTCGAAAACATGGGTGCGAAATTGGTTGCTGAAGTAGCAAGCAAAACAAACGACGTAGCTGGTGACGGTACAACTACTGCAACGGTTCTTGCACAAGCGATGATCCGTGAAGGTCTTAAAAACGTAACAGCTGGTGCTAACCCAATGGGTATCCGTAAAGGAATCGAGAAAGCGGTCAATTCAGCAATTGCAGAATTGAAAGCCATTTCCAAACCTGTTGAAAACAAAGAATCAATCGCACAAGTTGCTGCCATCTCTTCAGCTGATGAAGAAGTGGGCCAACTGATTGCAGAAGCAATGGAGCGCGTTGGTAACGACGGCGTCATCACAATCGAAGAGTCTAAAGGTTTCACAACTGAATTGGACGTAGTAGAAGGTATGCAATTCGACCGTGGATATGCTTCTCCATACATGGTTACTGACTCAGATAAAATGGAAGCTGTCCTTGAGAATCCATATATCTTGATCACAGATAAAAAAATTACGAATATCCAAGAAATCCTTCCTGTACTTGAGCAAGTTGTACAACAAGGAAAACCGCTATTATTGATTGCTGAAGATGTAGAAGGCGAAGCGCTTGCAACTCTTGTTGTAAACAAACTTCGTGGAACATTCAACGCTGTTGCTGTTAAGGCTCCTGGATTCGGTGACCGTCGTAAAGCAATGCTTGAAGACATCGCAGCCCTTACAGGCGGCGAAGTAATCACTGAAGAAATCGGACTTGATCTTAAATCTGCAACAATCGATTCATTAGGCCGTGCGTCTAAAGTGGTTGTTACAAAAGAAAATACAACAATCGTTGAAGGTTCTGGAGATACAGCTCAAATTCAAGCTCGTGTAAACCAAATCCGTGTTCAATTAGAAGAAACAACTTCTGAATTCGACCGTGAAAAATTACAAGAACGCCTTGCTAAATTAGCTGGTGGTGTAGCGGTAATCAAAGTCGGTGCAGCTACTGAAACAGAATTGAAAGAACGTAAACTTCGTATTGAAGATGCATTGAACTCCACTCGTGCCGCTGTTGAAGAAGGTATCGTAGCCGGTGGTGGTACAGCACTTCTAAACGTATACAATAAAATCGCTGAAATTCAAGCGGAAGGCGACGTAGCAACAGGCGTGAAAATCGTTCTTCGTGCCATCGAAGAGCCTGTTCGTCAAATCGCTCACAATGCTGGTCTTGAAGGCTCTGTAATCGTAGAGCGCCTTAAAGGCGAAGCAGTAGGCACTGGCTTCAACGCAGCTACTGGACAATGGGTGAACATGATCGAATCCGGTATCGTCGATCCTACTAAAGTAACTCGTTCAGCTCTACAAAACGCTGGTTCTGTAGCAGCTATGTTCTTAACAACAGAAGCTGTCGTTGCTGACAAACCAGAACCTGCAGGCGCTGGCGGCATGGGCATGCCTGACATGGGCGGCATGGGCGGCATGGGCGGCATGATGTAATCATCGCTTAAATCCCTTAATGTAGGGGTTTAACGAGAGATTCAGTCATGAATGCTCACCTAACATGTTAATATTTTTAAAGTTGAAGGCCTCCCACAGTTTACTGTGGGAGGCCTTTTCTTTGTTGTCAGTAAAAACAAAAGCTTTTCAGGAAAACTTTACACTTCATTTACTGACAATCATGGTGCAATTGGAATTGAGTTCTTAATCGTTGGAAAGATAAACGAACTAATTTATTCGCGGGAATTTGAAGACTACAGAAAAATGTATTTGAAAAAATCAGTTGAGAATGATGTTGCGAGAAGAATTTCTCTTCATTACTCTTTTATATTGTTTACTGGAAAGGTGCTAAATGACCTTTTTAATCGTGAAGGATTAGATGTGGATTTAAACGCTCTTGAGGCACTTTTCTACAATATATCAAATGAGAACAAGGCGGTTGGTAGGCCTTTATTAGAGCTGAAACAGTTACTTGAAGATTATGAACCTACACAACTATTAGTGCTGCTAAATTAATAGTATATTACAAAGGAATCGTCAATCCTACAAAGGAGAACATGATGCCTTCGTATTACTTAAATTCCATGTGGCCATATTTAATTTTCCCTCCTGATAAATCGTAATAATTACGATTTAAAATCAATTATTAACTCATTTTAAACTTTCTAAACGACTCAATTCCCTAAATATCGAGTAATTATCTTCAGTAGAGCTAAAACCTTGAAAGGCTGTGTTAACCAACTTGATTTTTTGATGCCTGGAAGTTGACCTTTATGTGCTAACTCCCGAAAGGCGATTCTAGACATCTTAAACTTTCTTAAATATCCTCTAGGTCTTCATGTAATCTCACAACAATTATACAATCGAGTAGGGGATGAGTCTTTTAATTCTTTTCTCAAGTCAAGCATAATTTGAAACCATTCTTGGCGATGCTTCCCTTTTACCTTCAATTTCTTTGCCACGTCTTTTTCTCCTTTCTCATTTAAATATTTATATGACCGTTTAAAACGTAATCATTACAATTTGTGTGATGTTATTTTAACCCTTTTTTAAGCCATGTGCAAATAATAAAAGATAAGCAAAAGTTAATGTCCCAAGGACATACTATTTTCCTCTAAATTACTCAATGTTTTCTGTAGGGTGCAGTGATCTAATCCATCCCCGATAAACACTAGTATATTGTTCACCTTTAAACCTGATTTTGTATGAAAAGGCATGCCATAAGCATATTGGAAGAGAAACGTTTCCGGTTTACCTTTAAAACGGATATACCCTTTAATTCGATAAATAGACTCAGGCATTGTTCTTAAGAAGTCATCAAATAATTTCTCGTTAATAGGATAAGAGAAGGTATGAACGTAAGTCTTGATATGCAGGTGATCAATAGCATGTGTTCTCTCATGTTCATCTTGTCCTTTTCTTTCAACAAATTGGATCGTATTCAAGTTGATGTTGGCAAATTTCGTCAGAATAATCTTACCAGTTGGATTAATCATGTATAATTCATTTTCAATAATTCTTTGGCTTTCATCTGAAATTCGATCAATTTTATTCAATACGATGGTATCAGCATGTTTTACTTGCTCCGTAATTAGCTTTCGAAGAGTAATCTTTAATTTATGGCGATCCATCCAGCAGGCAGCATCTAAAAGAGTAATAATCGATTGTATCCTTACCCTCTCAGCTAGGAAAGGAGATAAACAAGCATCTAATACTTCAACTGGATGGGCAACCCCAGTCGTTTCAATGTAAATCGCATCCAATTCAAACTGATTAAGAAGTTCGGATAATTGGACTTCGAGTTTATCTGATAGTGTGCAGCAAATACAGCCATTTAGTAATTCTTTTATAGGAATGTTTTCTGGAATCGCGTCTGAATCTATAGAGACTTGTCCCATTTCATTCATAATTACAGCCACTTTCCTATTATTTACTTGTTCCTCTTTCATAATATTTTGAAGTAGAGTCGTTTTTCCTGCACCTAGAAAACCTGCTAGAATATAAATCTCCACACTTCTCATTGAAATCATCCTTTCAACTATTAATTAAATGTGTCGTAACAAAATCTAATTTTTTTTCATCTTGATGAGTAAAAAAATATTTATTAATCTTGCATAAAAAGTAATGATTACGATTTATAATTATAAAGTGAATGTAGGGTTTCTACAAGGTAGGTGTGCCACAAATCATCTAAGGATAAGAGGTTTATGCTAAGTTCATATGAATTAAAAAAGTCGAATAGTCTGTCATCGTAAACATACATGGGCTATTAATAAAGTGAACATCAAGATTTAAATTTCTAACAAACTTTTTTGACACTGTAGTCCATCTATCGTTTTAAACGATGGATTTTTTTATTTCCTTATTTTAAAAATAAACTTGTTCTTTTTTTAAATAAGTGGTAAATTGTCAATGGTCAAAAAACAAATCGTAATTATTACGATTTGCAGTGAAAAGAAGTACAATTGTTTGGATTAATAGAAAAGGGGAGAAAAAATGAATCTATATAAAGTAAAAGCAATATTAGTAGCCTTGGCTTGTTTTACAGTCATGGTGGGATGTAGTAATAAAGAAGATGTGACCTTAAATCAAAAGGAAAAAGCTTCGGCACCTGACGAAAAACTACATATTGTCACGACCTTTTATTCTATGAATGAATTTACTAAAAACATTACAAAAGATAAGGCTCAAGTTGATCTCTTGATTCCTTCAAATATTGAGCCGCATGATTGGGAGCCTACTCCTAAAGATATGGTAACTATTCAAAAAGCAGATCTTCTTGTTTATAACAGTCCTTTTATGGAAACATGGATCTCTTCTATCCAAGAAAGTTTGGATAAAGATCAACCACTGTCTATAGAAGCGAGTGAGGGAATCCCTTTAATGAAAGGATCCGAAGAGGAGTCAGATCACAATGACGAGGAATCAGACCATCATGATGAAGACCACGAGCAGTTAGATCCGCACGTATGGTTAAGTCCAGTACTTGCTCAAAAGGAAGTTCAAACGATCACTGATGCTATAGTAAAACAAGATCCGGAAAACAAGGACTATTATGAAAGCAATAGTAAAGATTATATCCAACAACTAAAGGAGCTAGATGAACTTTACCGAACAACACTACAAAATGCTTCGAGTAAGGAAATGATTACACAACATGCTGCTTTTGGATATTTAGCAAAAGAGTATGGTCTTACTCAGGTTCCCATTGCGGGATTGTCTCCATCAGAAGATCCAAGTCCAGCAAAACTTGCTGAACTCAAGGAATTTGCTAAGGAGCATCAAATTAAAGTGATTTACTTTGAAGAAACGACTTCTCCTAAGGTGGCCCAAACATTAGCTGGAGAACTGGGAGCTGAAACAGAGGTGTTAAATACTTTAGAAGGTTTAAGCAAGGAAGATCAGGAGAAAGGCCTCAGTTATATTGAAGTTATGAAGAATAACTTAAAGTCTCTTGAAAAATCTTTTGTAAAAAAATAGAACTAAGCTGAATCAACTTTAAAAAGTGTGCGCCTTAGACAGGATAGGATGCACACTTTTTATAATAATTTTAGAGAGGAGTGGAAAAATGAAACTCATTTCTTTGCATAATATTGTTTTTGGTTATAGCCATTCCCCTTCATTAAATGGAGTATCCTTTGAGATACAGAGTGGAGAGTTTGTTGGAATTACAGGACCCAACGGAGCTTCCAAATCAACGATGCTACGAGTCATGCTAGGATTACTAAAACCTTGGGAAGGTACGATTACAATAAGTAAAAAAAATGCCAAAGGAAAACGTCTTACAATTGGGTACGTCCCTCAACAAATTGCCTCTTTTAATGCGTGTTTTCCAAGTACAGTTATAGAACTGGTACGATCTGGGAGATTTCTTAAGGGAAGATGGTTAAAAAGATTAAACTATGAAGATGAAGAAAAAATAGAAAATTCCTTGAAAATGGTAGGGATGTGGGAGTTTCGTCATCACAAAATTGGCGCCTTATCTGGAGGTCAAAAACAGAAAATTATTATTGCGAGAGTTCTCGCTACCGATCCAGACCTTTTGGTATTGGACGAACCGACAACAGGAATGGATGCTGAGAGTAGGAAAGGATTTTATGAATTTATGTACCATCAAGTAAAAAAACATCATCGGACCGTTGTGATGGTCACACACGAACAGGATGAAGTGCAGAGATATTTGGATAAAATTCTTCGATTAGAGAAGGGGGAGCAAGGTGGATGGAAATGTTTAACTTGGAATTCATGCAGCGAGCATTTTGGGCAGGTGGATTAATTGCCATTATTGCTCCTATTTTAGGAGTATTCCTAGTATTAAGAAGACAAGCTTTAATGGCTGATACATTGTCCCATATATCTCTGGCTGGGGTAGCTATCGGTTTCTTTATTCATACAGATACAACGCTCTCAAGTATTCTTGTCGTAATAGCAGGGGCAATAGGAATTGAATACATGAGGCGAGCCTATCGAACGTATTCAGAGGTATCGATTGCCATTCTAATGGCAGCAGGATTATCATTTGCTTTATTTTTATTAAGTATAAGCGAAGGTGGAATGACAACCAATATCGAGCAATATTTATTTGGGTCCATTGTAACAATCAGCACAGAACAAATTTATGTGATGGGCGGAGTAACCGCAATTACCCTTCTATATTTCTTTTTTTTAAAGCGACCGTTATATTTAATGACATTTGATGAAGATACCGCCTTTACAAGTGGCGTTAATACAAACCTATTATCCCTATCCTTTAGTATTTTGGTTGGTCTAGCTATTTCAGTCATTATACCAACAATCGGAGTTCTTTTAGTTTCAGCTCTATTGGTCTTGCCAGCTGCTTTTGCAATAAGGTTCGCGAAGGGTTTTAAAGTTGTAATCGTGACTGCTGTTCTAATTGCTATGTTTAGTATCATTTTTGGGTTGGTCTCTTCCTATACATTAGGAACCCCACCAGGCGCTACCATTACTTTATTATTGGTCATCATCTTATTTTTTGGTTTTCTTAGTCAAAAATTAGTAGTAATTTTCAATAGAAAAATTAAGCGAAGAATACGTCAGGAAAGCTTATAACTATCAGTCGCAGATTATATCAGAAAATACTGATTCGGGAGGTACAACTATTGTGATTCAGTCTAGTAAAACAATCTTAAAGAAAATAAAAGAGCAAGAGCTTATCATTGAACCACTGACACCATCCCAACTACAACCAGCTTCAATTGATTTACGGATAGGAAATCATTTTTTGACGATTGATGAATACTCCACCCCTTTTATTTCACTGGACAAACCAGCTACTTATAAAGAAATTTACAAAGATCATATTATTATTCCGCCCCAATCTTTTGTATTAGGAACAACCATGGAAGTTATTAAGTTACCTAATAATATGACAGCTTTCATTGAAGGTAGAAGCTCTATTGGAAGGTTAGGTCTGTTTATTCAAAATGCTGGATGGGTTGATCCTGGGTTTGAGGGACATATTACATTAGAACTTTATAATGCAAACTGTGTGCCTATTGAGTTAAAGGCAGGGAGAAGGATATGTCAATTAGTTTTAGCTACTTTGGATCAAGAAACTACTCCTTATATAGGAAAATATTATGGTCAAAATAAAGCAACTGAGAGCCAAGTCTATCTTGATGAGGAGTCTGATGAGTTAAATCCGAAAACTAAATGGAAATTTAAAGAATTTGATTGATTCTATAGGTTTATTCCAGCCTCAGGATTTTAAATAATGTCAGCTATATTGAAACTATCATAAGTTCATACATTTAAAGAAAAGAGGGGAAATAATGAGTGTTAAGCAACATAAGGAAGAAGCGCCTAAAAAGGTGAATTGTAAAGTCATCACAGTAAGTGACACACGTTTAAAAGAGACAGATAAAAGTGGGAGCTTGATTATCAAGATGTTAGAGGATGCTTTACACTCTATACAAGATTATCAAATTGTGACAGATGACTATGAGGCCATCTATGAAGCCATAAAGGCAGGATGTTTAGACAAAGGAATTGATGTTGTATTGTTGAATGGAGGAACAGGTATAGCAAAACGAGACGTTACAATTGAGGTTGTTCAAAGTTTAGTAGAGAAACAACTTACAGGATTTGGTGAGATATTCCGAATGCTCAGTTATTTAGAGGATATTGGATCTGCAGCGATTTTAAGTAGATCTATTGCTGGTATATCTCATGATACAGCCATTTTTTCTATGCCTGGATCAAGTGGGGCAGTCAAATTAGCCATGCAAAAGATTATTATTCCTGAAATATCTCATGTAGTGAGAGAAATACGAAAAGACTTAAGATAGAAGACAACGGCAGAGTGTGTAAATGAATTGAATTATAATAAATGTTTTGATTAATCAATCTTATCTTTAAATTATAAAGGCAAGTTATAAATCGTAATAATTACGTTTTGTATTTTTATAAATTCCCTTAGGATTTTTAAAAGATAGATTAGGAGAGTGAACTAGAAATGACAACGTGGTATGAAGAACATTTTCAAACTGACTATATAAAAATTTATCAGCATAGGCACAGTGAAGCAGGTAGTGAGCTGAAAGATCTACTCGAATTAATCCCCTGGAAGAATGGTCAATCTGTTCTTGATTTGTGCTGTGGTTACGGAAGACATTCTCGCTACCTTGCTCAGCTTGGTTGGAGAGTTACTGGAGTGGATCTCTCAGCGCCCCTTCTTCAAGAAGCTATCCACCTGTCATTGAACATGCCTATTCAATATATGAGATGTGACATGAGGAAGGTTCCTTTTCGTAAGGAAATGGATCTCGTTGTAAATATGTTTACAAGCTTTGGTTATTTTGACAGTGATGACGAGAATGAGAAGGTGATTGAGGGAATAAGCCATTCTTTGAAGGATGGGGGCTACTTTATAATGGATTATCTTAATCCTACATTTGTTGAAGAAAATCTTATTCCGTATTCAAGAGAGGAAGTTGGATCAGTGGAACTGATTCAATATAGGAAGATAGTGGGAGAACATGTACATAAAAAAATCATCATTAAATCCGGTAACGATGAAAAACGATATGAAGAGGTTATTAAGTTATATCATAAAGAAAAAATGCTATCTATGCTAAATTCTCATGGACTTGTCGTTCGGAACATCCTGGGTCACTATGATGCAAGTTGCTTTAATTACCGGAAATCACCCCGTATGATCTTTATTTGTCAGAAAGGTGCATAAAAAATATGAAATAAATTATGAAAAGAACCTTTATAATCAACACCGTTCTCGGCGAGATGATTGACGTATTTATTGAAAAAGAAGAAAAGGAGTGAAAGAACAGTGTCGAAAGCTGTATAGTTATATCAAATATGCCGAAAAGTACATAAATGGGCTGGTTTGATTTTATCTGTTGTTTTTATGTTCATGGCTGTGACAGGTCGGTCTTTTGCTTATTTTTTATACACCACTTGGATTGGGTACGGCATTAAAAACACGGACGGATCTAAGTCAATCGATACCTATTGATAAAGTTGTGTCCATTACGACGTCTCAGGAGCTGCCAGGTATAACTTCGATGGAAGATATCTTCAGAATTGAATGGACTCCTAGTAAAACTGTTTATCGGGTTCGCTTGGCAATCAATCAAGAAGTTCAAATCGATGTAAGCACTGGAGAAGTTTTATCGAAAAAGCCAGATAACACAGGCTTACTCATTTATTACACGATGGATACTTTTTTGGTAATTGGTATAGATACAGTGCTCTAACATTGGCAGGTGTATCCTAAATCCTGCTGTCATTCTCAGGTTATTGTATGGTTGGCTATTCTCTTTATAATCGTTAACGGCGAGAAAAAACTAAAAAAATTTGAGATTTAGCACCCAAAACGTTCACTGTAATAATAAATGTTTATTTATATAATTTAATAGTTACTACGTTTACGGACTGTAAGGAGTGTAATACATGAAGAATTTTAAACTTCCTCCAAAGAATGAACGGTTAAAACTGTTTGGCTCTATAGAACCTGGAATAAAAACGAAGCCGAGCGAAAAAGAAAACATGTTGGATTTACAAAATATGAAAGAAGATTTCTTATTTGAACTCGATGCCGTTGGCATTACAAACGTCAAGACTCCTGTTTCCGTTATCTCAACGTTAGAGCCAATAACGCAAACTACCATCGCTACCTTTACGTTAACTTCAACTATTCCTCGTGATGTAAAGGGAACAAATATGAGTCGTTTTACCGAACAATTGGAGCTATATCGCAGGCAAGGATTTACCCTAATCTTTCCACAACTATCCGATTTTATTAAAGAATTATCAGAACGTTTAGGTCAAAAAGATGCAAAACTGGAAGTAAGTTTCCCTTGGTTTTACGAACAGCCAGCACCTGCGTCTTTTCTTGCAGGATTGAACTATGCTGATGCTAGGATCTTGTTATCTTATCAACATGGAAAGATAGAAAGAACAGTTGAATTAACCTGCGCTGTAACCACCTTATGCCCTTGTTCGAAGGAAATCAGTGAATATAGCGCTCATAATCAACGGGGTTACATTAAAATGAATGCATTATTAACTGATGATTATGATGAATCTGTAGATTGGAAAGCTGTATTTTTACATGCGGCCCAATCAAACGCCAGTGCCGTAATTCATCCAATTTTAAAACGTCCCGATGAAAAAATAGTGACTGAAAAAGCTTATGAAAATCCTCGCTTTGTCGAGGACATGGTTCGACTTGTGGCTTCTGATCTATATGAAACACCATTTATTCAATCATTCTCAGTGGAATGTCGTAATGAAGAGTCTATCCATCTTCATGATGCCTATGCCTCTGTAACAGTCGATAAAGATAAATCCAATAAATAAATCTTTCACTCTTATTTATTAGAGTAAAGGCAGAGCGATGACAAATCTATTGAGAGAATTGAGCCACCGATTAAAAAACTGACCCACCTGTCCCATATTATACTAATTCAATCCATACATTTACCGGTAGGTCAGCTACGCTAGTACTACTCTTGTTTTTTGACGTAATGAAATTACGGTCTTATCCTTTACATTACTCTAAAATTGTTTTAAGATTTAAAACGTAATAATTCCGATTTAAAAACGGAAACCTTCTATTCTTTGAGTAGGAGGAAGTACCATTTAATAGAATAGGAGTTAACATGTATGAATATAAGTAAGATGATTACCACTTCTGTACTAGCCTTAAGCCTTTTTTTAACGGGATGCGGTAAGACTGAGAAAGTCAATAAAGTTGATGAAAAGAAGGACAATGAGACATTAACAGTATTTACAACGATTTATCCGCTTGAAGATTTTACAAAAAAAATTGGTGGCAGCTTTGTCGAAGTGAAAAGTATCTATCCTCTAAACTTTGATGCACATAGTTTTGAGCCTTCGACAAAAGACATGTTGAACGATTTATTTATCTATACTGGAGTTGGGATATGATTCGGATTATTCGAGGTTATATGATAGATATAACCGGTATCATCATAATAGCGCTAGCTCTTTTCCTGTTTTCTTTCAGTTCTAGTATAAAAGGTACCTTTGTTATACCACCGTCATTGTTAAATTTAAATACTATTTTTCTAAGTATTTTAATAGAAGCCCTGCCCTTTGTTTTAATTGGGGTCCTCATCGCTGGAGTGATCCAAATCTTTGTTACTGAGGAACATATTCAAAGGTGGATACCAAAGAATAAGGTTATGGCTGTAATCATGAGCTGTATTGTAGGAGCGCTGTTTCCTGCCTGTGAATGTGGAATCGTCCCCATTGTTCGACGTTTAGTTGTAAAAGGAGTACCTATTCATGCTGCGATGGGTTTTATGTTAACAGGCCCTCTTATCAACCCGATTGTTATTGCTTCTACATATATGGCATTTGGAAACGATTTTAAAATTGCTGGATTGCGTATGGGGTTAGGTTTTCTGGTGGCAGTAATGGTTGCCTTTGCTGTCAGTTGGATTTTTAAAGGCAATCAATTTAAGGCTTCCATCATTTCTGTTTCAACCCTTAATCACAGTAAAAATCAATCACTTTCCAATCGTTTTTGGTCGATGCTTACACATTCAATTGATGAGTTTTTTGATATGGGGAAATACCTGGTTATGGGAGCTTTTTTAGCTGCTTTTGTACAAACCTATATGCCAGCAAAATCCTTGTTAGAGGCTGGAAACGGTCAGGCTTCTTCTTTATTTGTTATGATGGGATTGGCTTACGTTTTATCGCTATGTTCTGAAGCAGACGCGTTTATAGGAGCTTCCTTTAGTAGTATTTTTCCAGTTTCATCAATTCTTGGCTTCTTAATTTTTGGACCCATGATTGATTTAAAGAACACACTTTTGATGCTGAGCGTTTTTCGATTTAAATTTGTTATGGTTTTGCTAGCATTGGTTGTTTCTATGGTGTTTATCACTTTAATGCTGCTGCAAAGCTTTTTATAAGGAGGGGAAAATCATGCAACTCCAATATCAGCAAGCTGCTAGAGCTTTAATTTTACTAGCTTTTTCGGCCCTCATATTTAAGCTTCATTTCACCGGTGAAATTACAAAGTTCATTAACCCAAAATATGAAAGTTTAAGCCAAGTAGCTTCTGTAATATTTTTGATTTTGTTTTTTATTCAAATTACAAGGACATGGAAAGTAAAGAAAAGCAGCTATCATCATTGTGATCAGCACGACCATGACTGCGACCATAACCATGATCATGGAGATTCTTCTTTTAACACAAAAAAACTAATTTCGTATTTTATTATTGTGTTTCCATTATTAACTGGGTTTCTGCTTCCAGCCAAAGTACTCGATGCTGCTATTGCCAATAAGAAAGGGGCCATGCTGGCACTGTCAAACCAAAAACAAGCACCTAAAGAAGACAAAAATAAAGAAAACAGTAACCCTCCAGAAGAAATGGAAGAGAGTAACATAAATGGTCAGGCTGATCCCTCTATAGATGACAACCCTGTAGACCCAGCTCTTCTAGAAAACCAGCAGGAAGAAATCTCAAAGGAAGAATATAATCAACTGATACAACAGTTAGAAAAAAACCAAAATATTGAGATGAATGACTACGTTTATGCAGCCTATTATGAAGAAATGAGTAAAGATATTAATAAGTTTAAGGGAAGAAAAATTGAATTAAAGGGCTTTGTTTATAAAGAAGATGGATTTGCTCAAAATCAGCTGGTGATTTCAAGATTTTTAATTACTCACTGTGTCGCAGACGCAAGTATTATTGGATTTCTTTCAGAGTTCCCAGAGGCTTCTTCCCTAGAGAAGGATACATGGATCAAAGCAAATGGTGAAATAGAAATTACGACGTATAACGGGACTGAGCTTCCTGTAATCAAAATTACTGATTGGGAAAAAATCAGTGAACCTATTGAGCCTTATCTCTATCCGATTAGTGTAAAAATATTATAAAACATTTGCAGAAAGAAGCTGATTTCATCCGCTTCTTTTAATTTTTATTTAACTTTTATAGTTTATGCAACTTGTTCGTCAATTGAAAGAAAACGACATGATCATTTAGGCTCTTAACTTTACTACCATGATGGGAAAACATTAAGAATTATGTAGGTGAACTTTAACATCTTATCTTTATCGAAAAGTGACATATAGGATCATAAGTAGTGACTGTATAATTGTTTTAGTTTAAATTACAATGTATTGTGGTTAAATAACCACTTTTCTTTTTGTCTTTATATTCATTTTTGGTGTACCCTTTTAAAACAGTTTAGAGCTCAGGAAAAACAAACATGAAATTGTTCCATTAGAGTTGTTCAAGAAAGATGATATTTACCTGTTCGTAAAAGTACACTTTTGCGAATTATAAATTGCACATATTTTATTGGTTATATAGTTCGTAAAACTACAAAATCATTTTATTCATTATTAATATTAATGAATAGCTGTAACCTCAACGTCATAAAGAATAAACTCGTACGTAATAAAAGAGTGAATGAGGGCCAACCTACGATAGTACTGAAGGCAGCTAAATCCCCGCGAGTAGCAACCTATGCTAGCCGACAATTACTGTGCAATCACTAATAGATATGGAAAATCTAATATATAAAATGTTACAAGATTAGCACCTCAAACAGGTGATTTTTTATGTCCTACCATACATATAACTAGATTTTCCCACCAAAACTTTAAAGATAAAAACCAACTTCTTAACTAAATTAAGGGTTATTTACTTAAGATTAAAGCCGTCTTTAAGGCTGCTTTTTCTTTATTCAACTATCGGCGCAGGTTAGTTGAGGCAAGAATGTCTTTTGTGTAAAGTATAAGACCACAAACTGTGCAATAAGAGGAGAAAGCCTCTGGCGGGATTCGGTAAGCATAGACTAGGGGTGAACGCGCTTCCCTACGGATATTCACAGGCAGATTTACACCTGCCTTAGCTCATGAATGCTCACCTAACATGTTAATATTTTTAAAGTTGAAGGCCTCCCGCAGTTTACTGTGGGAGGCCTTTTCTTTATATTTGAATTCTGTATGTCCTAATCGTTGTTGATTTTTTTTATTCCTGCACCTGCTTCGACAGTAAGGATGTATGCGTGCCAGAATGAATGCAGCGTAATTTCCTTGTTGATATGCGGTGACTTCTTAAGTAGACGTTGTATACAGGCAGTTTTTACCCTAATGATTTGTTAGAATCATAGGAATCCTGGCATAAAACTGACTCTTCTATCCAACTCAGGAACATATTGATAGACCCAACACATAATGGTTGTGCGAGCTATGGATAAGCCTCGTTCCTCATAAAATCACGAAGACTCAAGTTGTACTGTAGGAACCACCTTACTGTGAGAGCAATAATTTTTAGAGATCACTTGCAAGATGTTCGGATTTTTGCACCAGAACCCATTTTTTTATAATTTTCATAATTATGATGAATTGCGTATAATGAGGTTATGGAAGGGTATACAAATATTTAAAAAAGATGAAATGAAAGAATGGTTATCATTCTATTCTATAAGCAAATAATCTATTAAAGGTGAAATGATTATGATAGCTAGTCTTATGAAGTCTTGGACAATATGGATGAAAATTGGAGTGATTTTATTCGGGGTATTCTTACTATCGTGGTTGGGTCCCGACGAAATTGGTCTTACTGATTTGCTTATTTCATTAAGAGAAGGTGAAGAAACAGGGAATAAGCTAATGCTTGCCGTTTTTTTGTTAGTGTCTTTAAATACTGTTTTAGCTTTGTTTCATTATATTGGTGCATTGCTGTTGGGAGACGAAATCGCTGCTCGTTTAAACCGTCCATGGTTAAAAATCATCATTCCTCTTATTGTTATTCCTCTCGATTATATCGTGATAAATGCTTATTATTCTTTAACATACTCATTTAGCGCATATGCTTTGTTATTGTTGTTAGCCATCTTATTATTACAAGCCTTTGAAAAGGATAGGCTAAAGCCCATTATTAAAACGATTATTTGTTCTCAATTAATCTTTGGGATTGAATGGCTGAATGAGATTCCTTCTTTATCTAAATATGGATTTGGCCAAGGGTCGATTTCAAAGGAATTAACAAATATAGCGGTTCAAATTGGATTCGAGCAATCTTTAACATTGTACAGTTTAACTTTGTGTTTGATTTTCGTTATTAATGCCGTTATTTTAGCTGTGTATTTTTCATTGGCTGAACAAAAGTGGCGGATAAAGCAAGAGCTTCATTATGCGCAGTTGGAAGCAATGCAGTCAAGATCAGGACGGGAAGCACTATATCTGGTCCATGATTTAAAAACGCCTCTAACAGCAATTGAGGGGCTAAATTCTTTAATTAGTATGAAAGTGGACGATTCTAAAATTAAAGAATATTGCCAAAGGATTTCAGCATCGATTCTTTCCGTTAGCGACATGATTTCCGAGATTTTATATGATGATAAAAAACATTGGTGCCGTATAAAAGATTTAGTCGAATACGTCGAAGCAAGCAGACTGAGCGGGACAAATCTTAATCTGAAGGTAGACTTTCAAACAGATCCTGAAATTAAAATTTTCATTAATAAAATCCGAATGACAAGGGCATTGGTGAATTTAATTGACAATGCTTACGATGCAGTGAATGGAGTGGAAGGTGGCAAGATTTTGCTTAAGGTAAAAAACTATGAAAATGAACTTTGCTTGGGGGTATCAGATAATGGGATAGGGATTTCACCTAAAGAGCAGGAGAAAATATGGAAAGCTGGGTTCAGTACGAAATCGCATCCAGGGATGGGATTAGCTTTTGTACGACAAGTTGCTAAAGGACATGGTGCATCGGTGGAAATTGACAGCAAGCTTGGGCACGGGACAATAATTTGGATTAAACTAGCTGAGGGGAGTGTGTCAAGATGAACATTTTAGTCATCGATGATGATGCATCAATTCAATACATGCTAAGTGAAATTTGTGAATTTGCCGGCTGGAATGTAGATACGGCGAACAATGGAAAAGAAGGGTTGGATGTGTTTGCAGAAAAAGGAGCAGATGTCGTTTTAGTTGATTATCATATGCCGGAAATGGACGGAATAAAAACAGTGGGTGAGCTTCGTAAACTTAATGCCGATGTTCCGATTCTTGTATTAACAGTCGATGAACGGCAGGAAATTGCTGATCGCTTTCTTGAAGCAGGCGCAACGGATTTTGCCTTAAAGCCTGTAAAAGCGCCTGATTTGATTTCAAGAATTCAACTGCATGCCCGCCTAGCAAAATTAACTCAATCAGCTCCGCAGCAAAAATCCAGTGAAGAAAAGGATGTATTTGTTACAAAGGGAATTAGTAAGAGAACACTTCGTCACGTTAGTGATTTTCTGCATTCTAATCGTGAACCTTTTTCTGTTGATACAATTTCTAAAGAAGTTGGATTGGCTTATCCGACCGTCTATCGCTATATTATGCATTTACTTGATGAAGGAAAAGTGGAAACTATTGTGAGTTATCAAAAAATAGGAAGACCGAAAAATTTATATCAATGGATTGTTGACTAAGAAACTGCCTTAATACTAGGCAGTTTTTTATTATAATGGGGGTCGTCTCCGTTGTTGCATAGGCCGCTAATGCAACAAGACTTTTTTTCTTTTTTTTCTGTATTTTTATATTTTCTGATAATATAAAATTATTTTACAACACTAAAGATTCTTTAAAATATAAATGCCTTCATTGAATGTCTTCAAGTTAAATGAATGAATTTATAAGTTAATGCTCATGTAGACTTTGCTATCAGATTCTTTTTTGCACCAGAGCGAAGATTAAGAATGTAAGCGCTTACTGATGGTGAGTTGGATGGCATGCGTGGCCAACATCGTACCAATCAATTGTCTATTAAAATAAAGACCATGCAATTAGTTGTGAATGTAACGATTGGTGGTTAACCATATTGAGGAGGACTTTATTATGCAAGCACTATTAAAAGATGATGTTCAGCAGCCAAACGAGTCAAACCAGCCCAGGAAAAAGCATCCTCCAGGACTGTATATGCTGTTCGCTACTGAGGCATGGGAGCGCTTCAGCTATTACGGAATGAGGGCAATTCTTGTTCTATACTTAACGGCAACGGTTGTAAACGGCGGGCTTGGAGTCGACAAATCTGCGGCTATGGCCATATACGGATTCTTTACTGGTGCCGTTTATATTACGCCAATGATTGGCGGATACTTGACTGACCGTTTCATAGGAAGAAGATTGGCGATCACGATTGGCGGTATTTTAATGGCGCTTGGTAACTTTTCGCTATTCGCAAGTCAGAGTTTGACAGCGCTTTACATTGGTCTTGGTTTATTGATTATCGGTAATGGTTTCTTCAAGCCAAACATCTCGACAATTGTTGGTGATCTTTATGAAGACAATGATCCGCGTCGTGATGGGGCTTTCACCATCTTCTATATGGGTATTAACGTTGGGGCATTCTTCGCACCATTAGTAGTCGGGCTTATGAGCTATAAATATGGGTTCTTGACAGCAGCAATTGGCATGATTGTAGGACAGTTAGTTTTCAACTTATTAGGCAATCGCTATTTAGGTGATATCGGTAAAGAGCCTACTGGCAAACCGGATGTTACAGCTGGTAAAAAATCAGCTGCACCATTAACGAAAAGAGAACAAAAACGTACAACGGCTATCGTGATTTTGGCAGTCTTCGTCATTGCTTTCTGGGCCGCTTTCGAGCAGGCAGGAAGTTCATTGACATTGTATGCTAATGACCAAATTGATCGGAATATATTTGGCTTTGAGGTTCCAACTGCCTGGTTCCAATCATTGAACCCATTATTCATCGTGATTTTAGCGCCAATTATGTCTGCTTTATGGTACAAGCTTGGCAGCTCAAAACGCGGTGACTTAAAAACCCCAACGAAGATGGCTCTTGGTTTAGTCACTGTTGGTTTAGGTTTCTTAGTACTGCTTCCTGCCGTTATGTACACAGGAAACGATACAGCCCTGAAAGTGAACATCCTATTCATGATTGTAACGTATTTTCTTCATACATTAGCCGAATTAATGATTTCACCAGTTGGTTTATCAATGGTAAGTAAAATTGCTCCAATCAAGCTAGCCTCTCTTCTAATGGGAGTATGGCTGGCAAGTTCCGCAGTGGCCAATATGGTAGCCGGACAATTAGCTGCATATACGCAGTCTTTAGGTTACCTGGAAATCTTCAGTGTGATTGGTTTTGTAACAATTGGTTTAGGTATTGTATTGTTGTTTCTTTCGAAGCCAGTCGCAAAGCTGATGAAATAATGAGAAAAGGAGCTCGACCCAAAAGGCATATTATGTGTCATTTGGGTCGAGCTTTTTTTAGTGTGAAAAAATAATAGGGTCGGTCCAAACTGATGTAAGAGAAGAGTCTCCACAACGACCTAAACCAGAAAGGAACGATTCTCTGAAGTTTTATTTCTTTTTGCTTAATCTTGTTATGTTTCAGCATTTTCACGAGTCTTTCATCAATTTGAATGGTACGGAATGCTAATATGAGAAGTAAATAATAAACACTTAAGTGGATTAATGGACTTGGTTTCAATAATCGGCCAGCCATATTTAGTAGAAAAGCACTCAGAGCTGGTTATGTAAAAGAGCCGATGAATTTTGGATGGAATTCCACTCTTTATTGAGCACTTCGAAAGAAAATATGCACAAAGTTATTCTAGAAAGCCTATCAAGTATCTAGTGATGGAAGCCATCGAACGTTATGGGCTAAATTAGTGGGTGCAGACTATATTAGAGCTAGAGTATACTCCCATAAGTTACAATCTTATCAAGAATGAAAATTATAAGAGGGTTCAATCTAACTTAAGTGATTATTTGAAATTTGTACGAGTGGTAACTTGCAACAAAAAAGGGGGAATCTTGAGGATAAGGCTGGCCAGTTTTCCAAAGGCACGGGACCAGGCGCCAGGCCCAACCAGATGTAACATCCTCAATGGATAAGGGTAGATGGAGGCTATGCAAGAGAAGGAAGGTAAGTGAATAGGTGATCTAATCCTATATGGAAACAGAAGAAAGGAAAAGGAAGCTTATCGCTATCCCTAACGACTTCTGGATAGGCTATACTTATCTAGACAGAAAATTTAAGGTCAGGTAGACTACAGATACAACTAGTTATAGAAAAGAGGTCCGATATGCGACGCGATATACAACTGAATGAACGAGCTTTCTCTTCCAAGGAAGTGGCAGAAGAAGTGGGGATTGCAACTCCCACTGTTCGAAAGTATGGACAAATCTTAGAACGGAATGGATATGAGTTTTTGAAAGATGGAGATCGGCGTATCTTTGTTAAATCTGACATCGGAGCGCTTATAGCGCTACGCGATACGGACAAGCCCCTAGACGATACAGCTAAAGACCTTGTATATCAACAAAAAGAAAGATTAGAAGGATCCAATGAAACACAGATAGCGGTACCCGATACATATGAAAATTTACCCCACGACCCCAATCAATTAAACGAGGTCTTAATGTTTTTAGTCAATGAACTTGCAGCCACACGTGAAATGAATGTCCAACTGACGAACGATATGTCACAGCTTAAAACAAAGGTTTCCCGGCTCCAGCAAGATCATCACGTTATAAGTTCTAGTATTGGAAATTCAGCGCAAAGAACTAATTCTAAAATTGAACAATTAACTGAACAACAAAATACCCATTACGAAACATTGCTGGAACAAGAAAAACAAAAAAGTGAACTCTTACAAAAAGAAATACAAAATATGCGGGACGAACAGAAAAAAGAATGGAGTTCACAAAATGAATTTAATAAACGTTTAGAAGAGGCTATACAAAAACGTTCCGAAAAATGGCGGGGGATTTTCTCCATATTCAGGAAATAAGTTGACTGTTAAGGTTTTTTGCCTAGCTGTGTATTGATTTGTTATTGATGAAGAAACATTTGATATAAATATGTTTTAAATAAATAAAGATTGAGAAAAGCATTGAAATGCGAATCCACAAAACTTTAAAAAATTCATAGTGCCATATATGATTTGCGTAGCTGAAAAACAGAATTAAGAAAGAATATTTCAACTTTACAGGCTTGGCACCTGTTATGTAAGAGCTCGGCGATACAAATGATTGTGTATTTTGTTTTAGATGTATATCGCTTAAACAAATCTCCAATGAATTTCAATTGAGCCTTTGCTTGCCTTTGTTAGAACGTCCGATAAACAGGGATTGATCGGCTCTTTTTTTGTGTGTTTCGTATCGCTGGGCGATATAACTTGCAAATAAATTCGAATCTTTAGGTTTAATAGAAAAGCGGCGTTTGATATGCAAACATGATATACATCCGAATGAACGAGTATTCTTTGTATTCTTTTCTAAGGAAGTGGAAGAAGAAGTGGGGATGCACACCCACTGTTCAAAAGTATGGTCAAAACTTAGAACGAAACGGATATGAGTTTTTAAGATGGTGGTTACCTATCTTTATTCAATCTGACATCGAAGCGCACATAGCGTTACGCGATACGGACAAGTCCCTAGATGGTACAGCTAAAGACCTTGTGTATCTACAAAAAGATAGATTAGAAGGAACCGATGAAACAGAGATAGTGATACTCGATATAATGACAACTTAACCTATAATTCCAAACAAATAAATGAGATTTTAAATGTTTTAACCAATGAACAACTCGCAGGATACGCTTGAAATGAACAATCCACTGACCAACGATATGGCTCAGCTTAAAACAACGGTTTCTCAGCTCCAGCTAGATCTATGTCCTCAATAGTGTTCTTCAAGAAAGGGGCTTATCGGTTCTTTTTTTTGTTTCGTATCGCTGGGCGATACAACATGAAAATAAGTCCAAAAAAACCTTCATCTATAAATAGAAAGGGAATTCGATATGCAACAGGATTTACTTCTGAATGAATGAGCATCCTCTTCAAAGGAAGTGGAGATGCAATGTTCGAAAGCATGTTTAAAACTTAGAGCGAAATGGATTGCCGTTGTTAAAATGTAGAAGTTTATATACATTCGTTCAATCTGACATCGAAACGCTTAATGCGATACCCGATACAAATGACAATTTAACCCATGTTCTCATTCAATTAAAAGAGAACTTAATTTTTCAACCAATACACTCGCAGCTAAGCGTGAGATGAACCATTTAACTGACAAGCGATATGTCACAGCTTAAAACTGAACAACAAAAAACCATTAAGAAACATTACTTCAATAAGAAAAAGGTTTCATTACTTTTTTTAGTCTCTTTTACGAAATTGAGGTGTTAATAACAATTTAAACCGAGGCAATCAAATCAATAGTAGAAATTCCTTTGTTCCAATTATTCAGAATCACTATTTTCAAATTTCAACAATTTCCCGAGAAATAACTACAAATTCTGAGTAGATATCGACAAAATTAGAAGGTTCTAAAAGATGTAGTAAAACATTGGTGAAAATTATGACCAATTGAGTTTTTCAACAAGGAATTCAGATGGAAGCGTGGTTGATTGAGTTAAAAACTTGATTGAAAACGTTTATAGGTATTGAGTATGGGGAGGTAGTCGAACTATATCTCTTTTGAATGAAAGCGTATGTGTTTGAGAAGAACACATCTTTCAGGACTAAAGAAATATAAAAGGGTGAATGAGGGCCAACCTACGATAGTACTGAAGGCAGCTAAATTGCCGCGAGTAGCGACCTGTGATGGCTCGAACATCACAACAAGTCCTAGAAACAAGTCAAAGAGACAAGGCTAAGGCCGAAGACAAAAGGAGATCCCAAGGCAAGGGATATATATGTCCCGTAGCGTAGTCAAGACAAAGCAGGCTAAACAATGATAACGTTTTTTATAGGTAAATGGGAGCCGTCTAAGTAAATTTAAAAAGGCAGCTAGATCCCCGCGAGTAGCAACCTATGCTAGTTGACAAGTACTATGCAATCTCTAATTGGTCTAGAAAATCAACTATATAAAACGTTACAAGCTTAGCACCTTAAACAGGTGCTTTTTTTATGTGCATACTTAAGAGTGATAACTATCTGGTAATTTACTAAAAATCTACATACTAAAGCTATCTAAACCTTGTTGGGTCAAAGTAAAAGAAACAATTGCCCAATTTTGAAGCTTTTTCGAAGTAGACAAGCAATAACTTAATCGTTTTCTTTGTCCTCGGGTTTGTCCTCTTCTTTGTCATTTTCACGAAAGAAATACATATTGTTCTGGGGGATGGAGGAGAACATAAGTTCCTGTAATTGTGAAAGGGGCTGTTGAAAGTTGGGTTGAAAATGTGACATAGGGGCTTCTGAAATGAAATAACTAGGTTAAGAGCGCATAGTTCCATACAATATCCCCTGAAACTAGTTAATTAATTAATTAGAACGATAAAAACCTACATCCCCAAGGATATAGGCTTTTATTGAATGAATATTATTGCGTTACTTTAAATGTATAAGTTATTTTTGCACTACTCGTATTTTCGAATTTAACACGGTATGTAGCGCCTTGGGTAACACCCGTCCAGTTTAGTGCTGTAGTGCCATTTTTAGCAGGATATTTTGTACGGTAATTCTTCCAGACACCATTAGTCTTTTTTTGCAGAACTGCTTTGAATGTTCCAGATGCAGAGCTACTTGCTTTTACAGTAGTCCAAATTTCGTCTTTATAAGTAGTGGTCATAGTACGTTGGTAAACATAATTAGTGAATGAGCCAGAATGATAATAGTCAGTCCAAATAGTTCCTGGAACTGACCAATCAGCTGCCTCTGCTTTTTGAGTGCCTCCAAAGCTTGAAAGACTTAAAACAAGTGCAAGTGCTAGTGAAGCGATGATGCTTTTTTTCATATGTATTCCCTGCCTTCCTAATTTTATACAATATGATTCTAACACAAATACACAATAGAATATTTACACAAATTCATATTTTTTTCTTTATATATTTGTCAATTTCAACGAAAGAGAAACATATTATTCCGGGGGATGGTGGAGAGCATCGGCTCCTAAAATCATTCTAAATAATAGGGTATGTTAAAAGTTGGATTGAAAATGGATCCCTAAGGCGGTTTTCCCTTTACTTGCATCTTTTGCTTCGGTTAGTTTGAATTTGATATCAAACCCATAATTGTAGATGTTTTTGAAGTAATTAAAAACCTCAGAAAAAAACTCACCCCCAAAACTTAATGTCTGGAGGTGAATTTTAAGAGAGAAAATATATTTGAACTATTTGGAAGTTGTATATTAAAATCAAAAACTTAGTCTACTGTGAAATTATTTTTTATAGGTTCAATTATTAAGGGACTAAAATGTTCCTTTCTATTTTTGTACTGTTCGATTATCTTTTCATTATTTTGTTCAATTTCCCGGATCCCTTCCATAATATCGAGAGCTAGAGTATCAGAATCGGTTGAAACTACTAAATTCTCCAGCCCAAGGGACTGAAACAAATCGAATACTTTAAATCTGTAACCCAGGGCGATACAGGGGACATTACCTGCTAAGGAAAGGATATTAGCGTGCAGTTTAAAATTAATGCTCACACTGCAGGCAGAGAGTTTTTCAATAAGCTCTTCCTCTGAGTATAGTGATGGATCATAAGTCACATTCAAGGGGTCACTCAATTTATCGTAAAGTCGTTTGGAGGCCTCTCGGTCGCTGCCCCAGACAACGTACAATAAAATTTTATAACCTGATTTTATTAATTTTTTGGATACTTGAAGAAGCGCATTTTCAATAGCAGCTTCATCCTGGCCGTACAATCGGTTGAATGTTGTACCCCAGTTTATTGCTGCTATTTTTTCCTTTTTCCTAATCACTGCTGGCGGGTTAAGCAAGACCCCGGGATCTCCAATCAGTTTAATTTTGTCACTGTTGACTCCAAATGTCTCTAGAACCTTTTTGGTAATGGGTCCCCTTACACCAACAAAAGCTGCTTTTTCAAGGGTCTCACGAAACAAGATTATATCTTTTTCTGTAAAAGTCTTTTCTAATGAAAATGATTGTCCTGAGTTTATAATGTCCAGTTGTTCCTTAGTTATCCAGTCTAGGCCGCTTCCCCATATAAAAACGTCTTTTCCAAGGTCTATTGCCTGTTTTAGTACTGCCATATAACCGGGGAGTAATAGGGAACCACCACCTAAGATAACTGTGTCATATTCTTCCGTATGATTGATATCCACGCCAGGCAGAGAAGGAACAATCTCAATCTCGGTGGAGTAATTATAGTGCTTGTTTAACTCTTTAAACACGTTCCATAATAACTCGTCCCCCAAGTTGCCAAAACCAATCCAACCGATATATAATACTTTCTTCAATACACTCATCCCTTAATTAGAGTTTTATAACATTCGAGCAGATTGGCTACACTGAATTTAATATCAAACTTTTTTAACATCCATTCGCGCGAAGCGGACCCTGCTTTTAATAGACGGTCAGATGGAGATAGTGAAGATCGAATGTCATTTGCCATTGTAAAGCGGCTGCAGGGTTTAAGAGAGCCGTGATCCCCAAAATAACAATGCCAAGCATCTTCAAAATTATGTTCTTCCACTAGACCGAAATATCCATGGCTTCCTGCCGCGATAACAGGTTTGCCGCAGGCCATTGCCTCCAGGGCGACTCTGCCCGTTCCAATCACACAGTCAGCCAATGAGTAATAATGCTGTAACTCAAGTCTTTCACCCACTAAATTGATAAAGTTATCTGTTGATGAGCGATGTATCGTATCCGTTATGTCTTTTATTTCTTTAAACCGAGGGCCGCCACCAACAACTACAACATTTAAATTGGGAATGTCCGAAAGCTTTAAGTCTTTACAGGCTTTCAGGAAAATCATGCAGATATTTGCCTTAGTCCACGCTATTCGGCTGCTGTATAAAAGAACAAATGAATCCTTTGGGATCCCAAGCTGGACTTTTAGATCGGAGGAGTCTGATGGAGAATATCGAGTGGTGTCTATTCCGTTAGGGATGACAATTGTCGGTTGGTCAGTCAGTTGCTGTATGAATAGTTGGATTGGCGGGCTTACACAGATGATTTTATTTGCCAGGGGCAGTACCCGCAATAGTTCAGATTTTGGATAATAAGTTCCATGCACTGTAAATATTGAAGGAATACCAAGCTCTTTTGCTGCTTGAAAGGTTAAGAAAGCTGAAGGAGTTTGATGGCTATGAATAAGTGTTATTTTTTCAGTCATGATAATTTGTTTGATTTCTTTACATAACTTCTCCTGTAAATCCGCTGGAATTGGAAGAGAGTAGGGGAATGGCACTTGGTAAATGGGACATTGTAATCGACTGAAGGATTGTAATAATGAACCTCCCCTGCTTATGATGACGATCCCTATGCCTTTATTTATCATTTCCTCAGCTAGACTCAAAACATGTGTCTCAGTACCGCCTACATCAATTCCATCAAGTGTCATTAGAACACGCATTGTAGGTTCGCTCATATCTCGTTTCTGCCTTCCCCAAAAAATTTACGGGACCGCTGCATAGGATGGAGACGATAATAATAGAGTGCTTCTTTTAAATTTTCGATCTGGTAATTGGAGTTCAGACATTTAGCAATAAATTCATAGTCTTCAGCACCCTTTATCCTTCTGGTAGGGCCACCTAACTCATCAAAAACCACACCACGGAATAAAATCGTTCCATGACAAATACAATGACCTCCATTCCAATACACTTCCTTTATATCCTTACCGTACTTAAGCCAGTGTACATTATCCTGGTTTTCAAATTCACCATCTGGAAAGACTTTATAGTTTGTCCCAATCAACACATGGTCTGGATTCTTTTTCAAGAAGTTTACTTGTTTTTCAAACCGGTTTGGATGAGAAATGTCATCAGCATCCTGTACCGCAATATACTCACCAGAAGATAAATAATAACCAGTATTCAATGCCCCTGAAAAACCTACATTCCTGGGCAGTTCCACCACTGCAACTGGGAATGAAGGATTGTTTATTTTGATCCAGTTATCAATCCTTTCAGCAGTGTGATCAGTAGAAGAATCATTTACTATAATAAGTTCTATATTCTTATAAGTTTGGTTAAGTATACTATTTAAACAGTCATCAACATACGGGGCTACGTTATGACAAGTCATGACCACGCTTACTAACCCGGGAAATCTTTCGTATAACATTTTTCATCACCTCGGACATACTATATGTGAAATTGGTATCAAAGGTGAAACTTATCAAGCAAAATATTTAATTTGGTAATTCTACCTTTCTTCAAAATATTCTATTTAGTTGTGTCAATAACTTGTCTACTGCATATCCTTTAGAGTGCAAGCAAAGTTTAAGAACATGGAAAGGATGAAAAGCGTGTTATATACAGATTTAATCTTAGGGCATTTTCGGTCATTAAAAGAGGCTCTTAGAGGTTTGGTCAATAGAAATATTATCATCACAACACATTTCTCGGGAGTAACAGGACAATTGATTCAAGTAAAGGATGACTATGTCGTATTGCGGGAAACGGGCGATAGCTTAGTATACATCCCGATTAGAAGTATAGAACTGGTAACGCTCGTCGAGGAGGAGGAAGTATAATGTTTAATGAAGTGCTGAACGATCTAATCACTCACAATATACAAGTGGCAACAGACACAACTTTAGTGGAAGGACTATTGGTGAAGAGCCAATCTGGTTTGATTGAAATCGTTGAATCGATAACAGGGTATGAAAATCAAACAAGGCTTGTCATTATACCGATAGTTTCCATTAATTTTGTGAGAGTTGAAGCTTAGAATAAAAGATATGCCTTCTATTAGCTTTCCTTACTTTCCCACATAAACCTCAATGTGTATATAAGATAAAAACCTGGTCCTAACTTTGTACGGATGCCTGGGAAGTTCATTTTCTTGTAGTGTTGTTTTCATAATAGATTCAACTTATTGGATGAAACCGAAGGGGAATTGATTGTGAGAAGGAAGGTGATGAAGGACTGGGAATGTGTCACCTGACATTTTCTCATTTTTTTGTATATCGCCATTGTTCATTTGGTTTGGCGATCCAGGCGAAGTGGAGTGTGGACTGTTTACAGCTGCACTCCGTTTTCCATTACTGGAGACACCATTCAAAACCTTGTTACTTCCATATTAAATTATTAATTGAATGGGCGGCATGTTTTCGCTTGAATCCCTTAATATAGGGGTTTGTAAGGTGGAGATTAGTGAAATGCTAACTTTTAGTTCTTGATACAACTTAATTTCACCGATAGAGGAGACCTTTTGTAAGTTCACTGAACTTATGGGAGGTCTTTTCTTCGATATTTTTATGTACATCGTGCTACTTTACGGACCTATTGCACGGCTTTAAAAATTCTATTTTCCATATCTAGAACAGCTAGAAAACAGGGGAAAGGAATATAGTATGAAGTGATTGATGATTATAATCAGGGTCATAACTTTGTTTTTGTTAAATTGCTGGCGAAAGTCCAGGACGCCAATGGAATATCATTCTACTTTTCAAGAACTTAAAGGGAAAAAACGGAATGCATCTAACACCATATATGTTTCGGAATTCTCATCGTATCCTTTATTATCTTGGTGCAAGAACGTTTGGGACATTCACAAATCTAAACAACGATTAAATGCCATGTCCACCCTTCCGAAGATGAGAACCGGCAGGATTGGGAAAAGGCGGCTTAAGGAGAACTCCAAAGGGAAATTTACATATTGTATCCGCGATGCTTAAATCATTATATTAGAATAATAATATCGACTTTATCCTCTTATAAGGTTAAGATTATTGCAACTGATGACTTTGTTATCAAAAAACAGGTGAATGATGATTATATCTTCACAACGGAATGTAAATCATTTTGGCCATATTCCTAACTTTCACGAGCAATACCGGCTTCAAAAGGGGTCGAACGCAAGAATATTTGGAGTAGCATCATAGATAAAAAGGAGATTGAGGTTCTACGTATCTAAATATGCTTTGTTATAAACATATATATTTTTCAAGAGTTTCGACATTATATTGACAATAATATAGTTACTCATTACAATTGAAAATAATTCTCAATATGGTACAGGGGGCACCAATGTTATGTCAAAACGAAGAAACAGCAAACAAGTGTTATTTATATCTGCAATCGTTTTAATTTTATCAACGCTTTTACTTGGATGTACAAATGAATCAAAAGAAAATTCAACTTCAAACAAAGACAGTAAAGACATGCTTACTTTTGCTTGGCCTAGGGATATAGGTGAAATGAATCCGCATGTCTATAATCCTTCTCAATTATTCGCTACATCAATGATATATGAACCTTTGGTCAGCTACCAAGATGGAGGTAAGCTGAAACCGCATTTAGCTGAATCTTGGGAAATTTCCAAGGATGGGAAGGAATATACGTTCAACCTCCGTCAAGATGTGAAATTTTCTGACGGTACGAGCTTTAATGCTGAAATTGTGAAAAAGAACTTTGATACTATATTGAAAAATGTTGATTTACATAGTTGGTTGGGCTTTATTCCGAAAGTGGATCAAACGGAAGTAATTGACCAAAACACATTTAAACTAACATTAAAAGAACCATATTATCCTACTATTCAAGAGTTAGCCGTCGTTCGTCCAGTCCGATTCTTAGGTGATGCTGGATTCCCTAAAGATGGGGATACTTCAAAGGGTGTTAAAAAACCAGTCGGTACAGGTCCATGGATTTTGGAAGAACATAAAGCGGATGAATATGCTATTTTCAAACGAAATGAAAATTATTGGGGTGAACTCCCTAAAGTTAAGAAAATCAAAGTCAAGATCATTCCTGATGCGGAAACCCGTGTTCTTGCTTTTGAAAAAGGTGACCTGGACCTAATTTATGGTGAAGGTGCTATCAGTCTGGATGCTTTCAAACAATTAGAAACAACAGGTAACTATGAGACTAGTATTTCTGATCCGGTTGCGACAAGACAACTAGTTATGAATACGAAGAAAGAACAACTTTCAGATTTACGTGTTCGTCAAGCGTTACAATATGGATTTAATAAAAAAGCAATGGTTGACGGAGTTACTTCTGGGTTGGAAGAGAAGGCAGATTTCATTTTACCGACAAACTTCCCGTATACTTCAGACATTGATGTAACAGCGATTGATTATGATGTCGAAAAAGCAAAAGCTTTATTAGATGAAGCAGGATGGAAGCTTCCAAAAGGAAAAAACGTTCGTGAGAAAGACGGAAAGCCGCTTGAAATCGAGTTAATGTACGACTCTGCAGAATCGATTCAAAAAGCAATGGCCGAAACATTACAATCTGAGTGGGCGGCACTAGGTGTTAAATTGAATATCGTTGGAGTTGAGCTTACGGTACAAATTGAAAGATTCAAAGCTAATGATTTTGAATTGAATTTCTTTAGTAACTATGGCGCTCCATATGATCCACATACATTCGTAAATGTCGTTGGTTCAGAAGGATTTGGTTTTAACGAAGCCATTTCATCTTATCCGAACAGAGATGAGTTGTTAAAACAAATTGCAGATGTTCCTGGAACGACAGATGAAAAAGAACGTCAAGAACTTTACTCAACCATTTTGGAATCACTGCAAGACCAAGGAGCGATTGTGCCTATTTCTTATATTAAGAAAATAGCTGTTTACCAAAAAGATGTATCTAATTTTACATTCCCTGCTAACCGGGATGAACATCCATTCACAGGAATTAGCATCGAGAAGTAAGTTACAGGAGGGTTTTCATGGGTACTTATATCTTGAAACGAATTATGGCCATTATTCCCATCTTTCTTTTGGCCACTCTTCTAACGTTTGGAATGATTCACCTTTCACCAGTGGACCCAGCTGAGGCATATTTATCTGCAGCACATATCCAATCTACAGATGAGATATTGGCTCAGAAAAGACATGAGTTTGGCTTAGATCAACCCCTCCATGTTCAATATGTAAATTCTATTATTAAGATATGCCAATTTGATTTTGGCATATCTTATCTTTCGAATAAACCTGTTTGGGAAGAGGTTACATATCGAATGCCAGCGACCATTCAGTTAGCTTTAGGTAGCATCATATTGGCTATCCTGGTCAGTATCCCTCTTGGGTTTTTGGCAGGCATAAAGAAAAACAGTGGGATTGACCATTTTAGTCGCCTTCTCTCTTTTTTCGGGGCATCCATCCCTTCTTTTTGGCTTGGTTATTTATTGATATTTTTCTTTTCTGTTAAACTCGACCTATTCCCTGTTGAAGGAATCGGGACTTGGAAACATTTGGTTCTCCCTTCCGTTACTTTAGCTTTGCCATTAATAGCTTTGTATACTCGATTATTACGTGCTAGCGTTCTTGAAAATTTACAGGAACCTTATGTCCTTTTTGCTCGCACAAGAGGGATTCATGAGAAAATCATTATGGGAAAGCATGTATTGAGAATAGCCATATCTCCTATGATTACTGGACTAGGAATGAATTTAGGAAAGCTGCTGACTGGAACCATTATCGTCGAAGCGGTCTTTTCCTGGCCAGGATTCGGACGTTATTTCATTGAAGCTATCTTTAATCGGGATGTTCCTGTCATTCAGTGCTATGTGCTTTTAGCAGCGGGACTATTCATTATTAGCAACTTGATTGTTGACCTTATTCAAATGTGCATCGACCCGCGCATCTCCAGAAAAGGAGGGGAGCGTCAATGATAACAAGTCTTCGTATTATGATGAGAAGTCAGAAAGTGATTGTCCTTTGTTCAATAATATTGAGCTTCCTATTTATCATCACCATCTTGGCTCCTTGGATTGCACCTAATGATCCTATTGCTGTCAATTTAGCTAATAAACTACAGCCATCTTCCTTTGAGTATCCATTGGGAACAGATCATTTAGGAAGATGTACGTTATCACGCATCTTATATGGTGCTCGCATTTCGTTAGGATTTGCCACATTGATCTTTATTTCATCTTTAGGCATCGGTTTGATTGTCGGAACCATTGCTGGTTATAAAGGCGGATGGGTGGACCAGGTGCTAATGAGACTGTGTGATGGTGTTATGGCATTTCCGAATCTTTTGCTCATTCTTGGACTTGTTGGTATATTGGGACCTGGCCTTAAACAGGTCATCATAGCATTGATGCTTGTGCAATGGGTGTATTATGCGAGAATTTTCCGAGGAATGGTACTTAGTCTAAAAGAACAAAACTATATAGCGGCAGCTAAAATAAGCGGTTCTTCTCAATGGAAGATAATAAAGAAACATATTGTTCCAAATGTTCTTCCTCCGCTCGCTGTTATGGGTACATTAGAAATGGGTTGGGCCATCATGGATATATCGGCCATGTCGTTTCTAGGTTTGGGCGTGCAGCCTCCTACACCGGAATGGGGAGCAATGATTCATGAAGGGAAATCCTATATTCGGACGAATCCAGAATTAATGCTATATCCAGGTTTGATGATTATGCTTGTTGTCGTCACCTTCAATTTATTAGGCGAAGCGCTATCAGAACGTTTTGGAGTCAAACGTCGTTAATAAAAAGGAATGAGAAGATTGAGAACAGAACGGTCGAATGTATTAACAGTGAGCGATCTACATGTAAAAGTACAAACAAAGGAAGGTGCCTCCACCCTCGTTCAGGATATTAATTTCGAACTGGAAAAAGGGAAGGTATTGGGCCTTGTTGGGGAAAGTGGGAGTGGCAAAACCGTTACGAGTATGTCCATTCTACAGCTTCTTGATCGGAAAACAACGACAATTGAAGGGAGCATTACCCTTCAAGGACGAGAATTAAATGGTTTGGACGATAAAGAAATACGTGGAATTCGCGGCAAGGATATTGCCTTTATTATGCAAAATCCGATGAATTCATTTACGCCTGTTTTTACAATTGGCAATCAATTTGTCGAAACGATTAGGTCTCATACCGCATTGAATAAAAAACAAGCAAAAGAGCTTGCCATCGAGGCGATGCAAAATGTAAACCTGCCAAATCCCGCGAAACTATTAAAAAGCTATCCTTTTCAACTGAGTGGAGGTATGCTTCAACGCGTGATGATTGCGATGGCTGCATGTTTACAGCCTTCCGTTATTATTGCTGATGAGCCGACAACTGCACTCGACGTTCATAACCAACTACAGGTACTTCGCCACTTGGATAAAATTCGTTCTGAATATGGAACATCCATTTTACTCATTTCTCATGATCTTGGCGTCATTTCTGAAATGGCAGATGATGTAGTCGTTATGCAACATGGCAGAATTGTAGAAACAGCAAATGTGTTTGAACTGTTTGATAATCCGCAGCATGAATATACAAAGAAACTGCTAAATGCCCGTCTTAGCATAAATCATGAAGAACCTATCACCCATATGTTGTGATATATGGACTGCATTCTTTTGAGGGGTGAACAAATGAGTTTATTACAAGTAAAAGCAGTAACTCATAGCTATAATTCTCGTACGTTTTTTAAATGGAAAGAGCATCCTAAAAAAGTACTCACTGACATTTCCCTTTCTATTGACGAAGGAACATGTTTAGGGCTGCTTGGCACGAGTGGAGCTGGAAAAAGTACATTAGGAAAAGTGATCCTTGGCTTAGAACGTCCGCAGCAAGGACAGGTCCTGTTTCAAGGGCATGATATCTACACTGCTGATAAGATTACTCGACAAAGGCTGCGCCGAGATCTACAAGTCGTCTTTCAGGATTCATATTCAGCTGTCAATCCACGAATGACAGCCGAAAGTATTATAGGCGAGCCATTAGAAAACTATGAAAGACTAACCGTAGCCGAACAAAAAAGAACGGTTATTGAGTTATTGGAAAGAGTGGGCCTAAGTGAGAAGGATTTGAAAAAATACCCACACCAATTTAGCGGTGGACAATTGCAAAGAATTAATATTGCTAGAGCGATCTCTCTTAAGCCACTGTTAATTGTCTTGGATGAATCCGTAAGCAGTCTGGATATGGTTAATCAAACATTGATTTTAGAATTATTAAGTGAGTTGAAAAAAGACTTCGGCTTATCTTATCTTTTTATTACACATGATATTAAAGCAGCTTATTCAATCGCGGATACTTTGGGTGTACTGGAAAAAGGGGAATTAATCGAGCATTACAATTCTAAAGATCAGTTTTTTTCGTCAGAACATCCTGTCGTTAAACAGATGAGAAGTTCTATACTTGCTGAGCACCCGCGATTTCGTTCTCTTCCAATGAGGATTAACAAGTCCTAGTTTAGAATATATATTTGAAGGCCTCGATTTCAGGTTGAAAATCGAGGCTCTTGTTTATATATTGGGGAGTTGAAGTAGGATACTTTATACTGGTTATTCGTTTTATACGATTTAGCGCTGTGGGCGTTTCGTTTATTATTGAATATCCGGCTGCCATCTGGCAGCTTCTTTTTAGAGTACAAGTTAAATTGTATAGTTTAAAGTTATCGAGCATTTCGCTGTAATGGGGAATGCTTTTTATTTTTGATCCTAATGAACCTATAAACAATAATAATATAAATAAAATCAATAATATTTTATTGTAAAACAATAAAAACCGTATTAAATTCAAATTGACAATAAATAAATGAGTGCTTTTTATGAAACGAAGTTCAACACTCTTTTTAAAGGTAGCTGTTATTTTTATCGGCATTCCGGTTCTTGCTTTGTGTCTATTTTTATTGCCTCAGATAGCGAATGAAGCAAATGAAGCAGCAGAAAGAGGTTCAGACTTGGCTTATGTGGTATATGGCCTTTTAATGGTTATGTATGTGTCGGCAATCCCATTTTACTTCGCTTTGTATCAATCTTTTAACCTATTAAGCTATATTGACAAGAACCAAGCTTTCTCGGAATTATCTGTAAGAGCTCTAAAGAAAATCAAAAACTGTGCCATCACAATCAGTGGCTTGTATGTGGTGGCCCTACCATTCGTCTTTATCCTAGCGGAAGTGGATGACGCACCGGGTCTCGGACTAATCGGAATGGTCATGATTTTTGCCCCCATGGTGATTGCTGTCTTTGCGGCTGCCCTTCAAAGACTTTTACAAGAAGCCATCGATATAAAATCAGAGAATGACTTAATAGTCTGAGGTGAATAACATGGCAATAATAATCAATATTGATGTGATGCTTGCTAAAAGGAAAATGAGCGTAACAGAACTTTCGGAAAGGGTTGGAATAACGATGGCTAACCTTTCCATATTGAAAAATGGAAAGGCAAAAGCGATTCGACTATCCACGTTAGAAGCGATTTGTAAGGCTTTGGACTGTCAGCCGGGAGATCTTTTAGAATACAAAAGTGAAGAGGGGAATCAAGGATAATAGACATCAAATTTAACGGGTACTTTACTTCATTTAGGGAGGCTGCTATGGCAGCCTTTTTTTTGCTTATGGAACTCCCATGAAAATTAAAAAAAGGAATAACGGAAAAGTGCTGGAATTCATAGAACCACAGTTTGCAACTAATTTTTTAAATGTCGAAGTTAAAGTTTTCGATAAACATTTGCATATATTGCTTAATGAACATTATCCTTTTTTAGCTTATGCTTCTTTTGTTGATTTTGAAAATATTAAATTTATTGATGAACCCGAATTATTGAAACAGTTTAGTCCTTTTTATAAGGTTTTGAGTATTGAGGAACTTAACGAACCCTTATACATTAAAGAGAGTACTGGAAAGATTAATTTAGAAAATGATAATGAATTGAACAGTGCTGAATTGGAACAAATAGCGTATTGGAAGCCAAAAAGTGTTGGAGAGACAATCTATAATTTTTGGGATTAGAATTAATAATACTATTGAACAAACGGGTGCGTTAGCTGAAGAAAACTCTAATAAGCCAGTGAAAACAACATTTTCACGTGGTATATAATAAAAATATAACTATCCGAACCTTTTAAGAGAGGCGAATAACTTGAAGATAGAAATAAGCTACCTCCCTCCAGAAAAAATAATAACTGTACCTGGCCCAGAAGCCACTTATCCTTTTGAGATTACCGGTGAGTTCCAATATATCGTAGAGTTTTCTTGTTATATTGATGGGGGTTATACAGATGCCCATGAAGAATTCTTTTGCAATTGGCTGGAGAGCCCAAATTATTACCCTATTTATTCACTTGCGGAAATCTATGATTTTCAATTAGAAGAGTACGAAGAGCTGTTTAAGATGCAAAATATAGAGTTCAATTATATGAAGGGGAGTAGCAAAGACACGTTCTTTGTAAAGGCAATTATCCGCAGCTCACAGCAATTTAAACAATATTATCCTTATTTGCACGGGAATGGGAGCATGTTGAACTTATCATTATGGTCCTTAAAACAGGATGTCTTCAGACTAGAGGAAAGGGAACATGAGTCGCCTTATCCCGTAAAAAGGACTAAAAATAACCGAACAAGACTTATTAAACTAAAATGGATAGCCAATACCCTGATAGCAACTTTAACTGAGAGTTCCACTATGTTTTGGGTAGGGCATGATGGCGATTATATAGCCGCATTCTCAAATGATGAAAACTTTTCAACAATAGACTCTCTTCAAAAAATAATGCCGGAAAAGGTTGAGCTGGTGACTGATTATGAATGGGAATAGTGTTTTCCCTTTCCATACCCATGTTGAACTAACGGGGCAGGTTACTTCAATAAGGAGTAAGTGTTTTAGAAAAAAAAGGAATTTAAATTGATTAATAACAATATAAATTGTTATAATTAGTACCAGGTATTAATACTAACTTCTAATAAATATTTGGGGTGAGCGTATGATAGGGGCAAGAATAACAGCTATCGGGACATATGTACCAGAAAAAAAATTAACAAATTTTGAACTTGAGCAAATGGTCGAAACAAATAATGAATGGATTATTCAAAGAACCGGGATTCATGAACGAAGAATAACCCGTCCTGATGAATTTACCAGTGATTTATGCGTATCTGCAGTAAAAGATTTAATGCACAGATATAATAAAGAAGTCAAAGATGTAGATATGATTATTGTGGCAACAAGCACACCAGATTTACCATTCCCATCTGTCTCAAGTATCATACAGGACCAATTAAATATATCCCAAACAGGTGCCATAGATTTAAGTGCAGCGTGCGCAGGATTTGTTTATGCAGTACATACAGCACACAGTTTAATTTCTTCTGGGCTCCACAAAAAGGTACTAGTTATTGGAGCAGACACACTCTCAAAAATTACAGATTATACGGATAGAAATACATGTGTTTTATTTGGTGATGGTGCTGGTGCGGTATTAGTTGAAAGAGATGAACAATCAAAAAGTTTCATTGGATTCCACCTAGGAAGTGATGGAAGCGGAGCACAACATGTATATCGACCTGGACTATCAAAAAAGATCAATGGGATTGAGTTAATAGATACTCAATATCTTGTACAAAATGGTAGAGAAGTTTTTCGATGGGTTGTAAGGAATGTTCCTGAGAGTATAAGACAGATATTAGAAAAATCGCAAACGATTTTAGATCAAGTTGATTGGTTTATACCTCATAGTGCTAACTTAAGGTTGATAGAGCCAATTTGCGAAAAATTAGAATACCCAATGGAAAAAACGCTTTATAGCTTAGTCAACTTTGGAAATACCTCTGCTGCAACCATTCCGTTAGCTCTTGATCTTGGAATCCGTAAGGGAAAAGTCAAAAATGGAGACCGAGTTCTTATGTACGGATTTGGATCTGGATTGGTTCACGCTGGACAACTTTTAGAATTAAATTTTGACGAACAAATTAATACTCCTACACCGTTGTGATGTATTCTAAGTAATCATTTAGATAAACAGAATATTTTATGACGCATAAACTTTATCCTCGAGAAAGATTGTGAAACATTCTACTTAAACTAACAGGTGCGTTAGCTGAAAATCGAAGCTGTCTTTAAGGCACTTTTTCTTATGGGGCCAGGTAGTGTATACGGACTTTACGGTAACACATATCATGATCTAGTAAAATGATATACTATATAAAGAAATCAGAATTTTCACAAACGAATCTAAACTATCCATAAAAAAGGGCGTGATATAAATGTATAACGAAGCAGAACAGCGTGTTTCAAAAGCATTGAAATCGATCGCACGAAACGAAGATATCAAAGCATACAT
>NZ_JBIWEU010000026.1:0-45112 GCF_044762675.1 Peribacillus sp. NPDC096448
GATATGTTTAGAACTCAAGTTCACCCATGGGAACGCGAACAATATATGTCAATGTATTAATAGCTTTAAAGCCTTGGTATTACTGAGTTTCTCAGTTGCCAAGGCTTTTTTTATTTTTATAAAATGAAAGGGAACTGGCTGACTGACCACATTTTGACCACATTTCAAACTATTTCATATTCAACTGGGGATAATCCATGTAATTTGAATATCCGTCCACACTTTTTTCTTCGAGTTTTTTTGATACGTGAGCATAGACATCTGCTGTTGTTTGAATGGATTTATGTCCTAAGCGTTCCTGCACATCTTTTAAACTGGCTCCAGATTCAAGAAGTAAAACGGCGTGGGTATGTCGTAAACCGTGGATGGTTATATGTTTTGTAATTCCGGCTTTTCTACAGATGCGATTAAATGCTCTGTGTAAGGTGGATTTTGAATAGGGGAGGCCATTGCCTCGTTCGAAAACAAGAGTTGTTTCTCTATGATATCTATCTGCCAATTTCAACTTTATTTCCTTTTGCTTAATGACATGACGTGTTAACAGAGCGGCAAGGCTTTGGTCGATTAAAATTTTTCTATACGATGTTACAGTTTTAGGCGGTCCAAACATTTTATCAATATCCAATACATCATAATTTAAAGTTTTGTATACTTTAATTTTATTTTCGGTAAAGTCTAAATCGAGAACCTGGAGAGCTAAAGCTTCGCCTTTTCTTAAACCAGTATCGATTAATGTTTTAAATAAAATAAAATAGTTCCAATTTTCTTTTAGAGCTGCATCTAAAAATCTAATTACTTCATCTTTGCTTAGATACTCTAAATCTTCATCTTCTTTTATTTGGTTTATTGCCTTATTAGGGATAGTCATACCAGTACAAGGGTTTTTAGATAACATTTCAAGAGAAACAGCTTTATTCATTGCGTTAGAAAGAGTGGTGTGAATTATTTCTACTGTTCTTTTACTATTTTCTTGATCAGCTAGTTTATTAACGATTTTTTGGTAAATGGTTGGAGTTAGATCTTTTATTTTCATATGACCAATTAACGGAATGATTTTTTTTTGGACATTACGCTCATGAAGCTTATAAGTATTTTCTTTCACTGCGTTTTTTTTGTAAGTGGCTAACCAATCAGGTAAGTAGTCTTTAAAAAGAATATCTTTGTTATAAGCTTGTCCATTATAAATTCTAATTTCTTTAAGAGCTTCTTCTACCTTAAAAGCAGCTTCCTTTTTTGTGTCCGCACGCCGAGTAATTTGAGTTCTTTTCCCAGTAGCTGGATTACGAGGACCTTCTTCAGTACACTTCCATTTATAGCCCTGTTTATTTTTAGCAGGGACTTTTTGAAAGTAAGCCATAATGATTCACATCCTTTAATTTTTAGCCAGAAATCATTGCCTATAGAATTAGTAGGTATACATTTTTGAATTCTCAGCAACCAAATGAGAAGTGTAAATTTGATTTTGATATTGATCAAATCTTTGTGAAGCAAATTTATTTGTGACATTAAACGTATTAGCTAAATAATAAATTGCCTGATTACGATGGTTAGGCATTTCCAGCTTTAAAAGCATAAAAGTAGGAATGCAAAAATGGTAAGCAAAATAAATTGCCTGATTTTCCTGTAATTCTAAAAACATCTTAGGCATGTAGATTTGATTTCCAGCGTGTCTGAGAACATGGCATAACTCATGGGCAAAATCCTGCCACTGCTCCTGGGAAGATAACCGATCCTCAATAATGATTTCACCATCATAAAACCTGCTAGACATTTCCTCGAAAGAAACGACAAGTCCTAAACGTGCTGCAATATCTAAAAAATCTAGTTGGTGAGCATGAAAGATGTCAATGGAGTAGTAAAAGTCTTTAATCCAGTCCTCTAGTAATGAAGTGGTGTAATACATATTTTCCCTCCTTTATAGTGGAATGTATGTTCGTGTTGTAGTTGAAAGAAAAGCCCGACTGGGCATGTTCTTTTTTTAAGATAAAGATTGAAATTCTTTTTGTAATTGTAATGATTTTCTAAAATCCTCAGCTTCTGCTAATTTAGTGAATGCTACAGTCTTGTTGTGATTTTTCTTAACGACGTCTTCAATTTCATCTAATTCGACTTTGAAAAATTCTTTACGTTCGTTAACTTTATTAACTTTTTTATCAGCAAATGCTTTGTGTAATGCATTTTCAAGACTTGGTGCATCTTCACTAAAAATCATTCCATGAACGTCAAAAGTGAAAGGGACTGAAGCATCGCCTAATTCTTTAACGCGATCCATTGGCTCTAACCGTCTCGTCATACCAATTTTAAAGACATTCTCTCCAAATGAACCAATATTAGAAATAATATAAACATATCCTGCTCTGGTATGTTGAACTCGGAATAATACATCTTCTTTATTCTTCTTAGTTTCCTCAAGCTGTGCTTCAAGTTCTTTAAGTTTAGCAAGTAATTTTGCTTGTTTGTTTTCATTTGTTTCGGTTAATTGTTGTTTCAACGTTTCAATTGCTTGTTCAAAGTGCTTTTCTTCTTTTTCAACTTTTTCTTTAGCCTTTTCAAGTTCTTTCAATGCTTTGGCTTCTTCGCGCATCTGTTCCTTGATAGCCAATTGCTCTTCTTTTTCTTCTTGCTTTTTCTGCTCGTATTCATACTTTAAATAAAGCTCTGCTATTTTTAAGTTTAAGTATTGCTTAGTAATTGAAACATTTTGCATATCAGTAAGCTTATTAAGATCTTCATATACTTTGTTGATACGCTTTTCACTAGCTTCAAGATTATTAAATTTAACTTTTAAGATAACATTGTCGCATTCATTATTAAAAGCTCTTATGGTTAATTTAATTGTATCTAGGATAAACTCTCGTCCTTTTTTGGTATCGGAACCAATGGTCCAGTCTAAACTATGGTCTGTTGCTCTTTTATCTTTGACCAGTTGCTTTTGTTCTTTCCTGATTTCATTCAGTTTTACTTGATACGCTTCAGATGATTCGAAGTTATACTTGGATTCAAAGAATCCAAAAGACTGCATAAGAAGTTCTTCTTTTAATTCAATTACGTTTTCTTGTAGTTTCATTATTTCATTTACTATTTCTTGTTTCTTAGTTGATAGATCATCAATTTCATTTGTAATCCGTTGTTTCGATTCACTAATATCGACTAGAGATGTAATATCATCCAGTTTATTAACAAGATTTTCTTTTTCTTTTTCCAAGTTGCTAATTGTTTCTCTAATTTGTATTTTAGTTATATTTAAATCTGTAAGTGGTTTAAACTCTTCCAATTCACTTGTGATTTTTTCTTTGGTACTGGTGAGTAGTTGGATTTCATCTGTTAATCTTTTAAGTTCATCTTTAATGTTTGCTATTTTATCAAATTCGTTGTCTTCCCAATACCTTTGTGCTTTTTTCAATTCCTTATTACGTTGAATGATCAACATAATAGCTGGTACTAAAGGTAGGATTAAAAACCAGCCAGTAAATAACAGTCCAATAAACCATGATGAGTGATACCATTTTTCTTTATACAACGTTATACCCCCTAAATTAATAATAAACATTTGCAATAAAACAAATGAAACACTTGGAATGTAGTGATAAAGAAATGAGTAAAAACTCCTAGGTTGAGAAGTTTTTTTAGAACACCCCATAAGAGTCTTGGGTGCCCTAAATATTACTTATTTTTATCTCTCTCTTTAATGAATTCCCAAAAGCGAATTAATTCTTCAATTTTTTCTTCTGGAGCGTTTTGTAAATCCTTGAAGAATATTTGTGTTTTAGGATTAAGAAATTCTTGCCACATTTCATCTGGAGATATGTTTTTCTCGTTCCCGGTAATTAAATAATCAAGAGTTACATCAAAAAAGTCAGCGATTTTTTTCAAAGTGTCATAATCAGGTTGTCTTTTATTAATTTCGTAATGAGCATAGGTTCCTCTTGTTAAACCGAGAATTTTAGAAAGTTCTTCTTGAGACAGTCCTTGTCTTGACCTTAGTTTTTTAAGTCTAGCTCCCAACATTATAAGGCCTCATTTCTTTACTAATTACCTTAATTATACTGTAGCAGAATGCTACATGAAATAATTGTAGCAAAACGTTACAAAAGTTATTGACTGTAGCATTATGCTACTGTATATTAATATTTAAAGTAGCATAACGCTACAATAAAGGGAGGGATAAGGTGAAACCAAGACAATGGCTCCTTGATAAAAGAACTAAAGCAAATTTAACTCAAGATGAGGTTGCCACTCAAGCAGACATTAAACGGCCATATTATACTCAAATCGAGTCAGGGGTTAGAAGTCCAAGTGTAAAAGTTGCTAAAGAAATAGCTGAAATCATAGGGTTTGATTGGACGCTTTTTTTTGAGAATAATTGTAGCGATTTGAAACGAAAAACAAATACAGCTTAAGGAGGTAATTCCAATGATTCAAGTAAATCTTGATTTTGCTGATGAAAACTTTCGAGAAGTGCTTCGGCAAGAAATCAAAAATGCAATGGCCGATGTAGTCCAGCAAAATCAATTACCGCCAATGCTCACAAGAAAACAGTTGATGCAACTCTTCAACATCGGTGAAACAAAAACATCTGAATTATTAAGCCGTCCAGACTTTCCGGTTTTCAGAGAAGCTGGTGTATTGATTCCAACACATTTACTGTTCAAGTGGATTGAGCTAAACACTCGCTTTGTTGATGAAAACACAAGTTATTTTAAGAAGGAGGTTGTTTAATGACTCAACTAACTCATGGCGAACAGCTCCGCCTTGAAAAAGGTGTAGCACGTCGAGTCTATGAATTCACAGATGACAAGAAAGAAGCTGCCAGGCTTTTTAAGGAATTGTATCGGGAAATCAAAGATATATTCGGCGTGCATACTTACAAAGATGTGAGGAGCAAGGACCTTCAGTCTGTCATACAGCTCATTGAAAATTGGTCACCTTCATCTTAGCAAGTTCCACCAAGATGAAGTATTCCGATTTGGCATATAAAGGTGGTGAAAGTATTGAAATTCGGATCTGTTCTGCAAGCTTGTAGGGAACGGGCCGGTCTATCACAAGAAGAGTTAGCTCATCAACTGAACCGTACGCAGTCTTGTGTTTCAAAATTTGAGAAGGACCGAAAAGTTCCCGATATAGGGACGTTCATGCAATGGGTTCAGATAACTAATGCACCTGAAGTGGCAGTAGCTTTCCTTTATGGTATGGACGGTATAAATATTATTCATCAGCTGCTCCCGTTGATCTGAGGATTAATTTTATCTATACGTGTTTTATAAAAAATGATTGGAGGAAGTAAAGTGAAGATTATCGCAGGAGAATGGTTGAAGTTGTCTCTATTACAGAAACATGATCTATTAAAAAATAACATAAAAAAAGAGCAGTGAGCTACCGACTCAACTACTCAATATTTCGATAGTTCTATTTTAACAGATTATTAATGGAGCGGCAAACATTCGTTCCTTAAGTAGGTTTTATAATCGATATCCACCAACAATTTTTGAAAAAGGAGGCGAGGTGGTAATGGCCAGACCTAAAAAAGAAGGCTTAGATTATTTTCCATTGGATGTTGATATGGATCAAGACGATAAAATTGCTTTGATTGAAGCGAAACATGGTGTCATAGGTTTTGGAATTACGTTGAAACTTCTAATGAAAATCTATAAAGAGGGGTACTTTTATCGATGGACAGAAAGAGAGCAATTACTCTTTTCCAGCCGAATAAATGTAAACATTAATGCCGTTCAAGAGATAGTTATTGATTGCATTAACTGGGGATTATTCGACAAAGAAACATATGATAAATATGAGGTTTTAACATCAAAAGGCATTCAAACACGTTATATAGAGGCAATTGTCAGGAGAAAGTCCGTTACTCTTCACGAAGAATTTTTGCTGATAGATTATCGAGAACATATTGGCTCTAGTAAAATCTCAATTACTCTGATTAATACGGACAATAAAGAAGTTAATGTAAACATTAATTGTCAATCAAACATAATTAATGGTGACATTAATCCCCAAAGTAAAGTAAAGGAAAGTAAAGTAAAGGAAAGTAATAAAAACAATATACCCGAACAAATTGAAAATTTGCGTCTAAGGTATTCCAAAAATCAATTAAAGATTATTGATGATTACCTAGAAATGATTCGGCATACAAGGGTGAGTGCTAAGATATCTCCTTCTGTGATTTTAGGAATGTATCAAGACTGGGACAAGCATCCAACGATTTGTGTAGAGTATGGCTTAAAAATCCATACTGAAAATCCTGCTTACCATTCTAAAAAGGAGAATTACACCAGTGGAATCATTCGAAACACTCCAGCAGAAGAAGCAGCAGAAAAGTTGGCTAAACCATTGCTACAAATGAATACGGGTACACATAAAAAACAAAATAGCTTTTTAGCTCTTGTAGAAAAAGGGGGTTAACTCATGGAGAGAAGGCAGATTGCAGAATTACTAGATGCGATTCATTCTAGTTATCCAGGTAAGTTCGTTGTTCAGGATCCTACTAGTTTACTTGATTCCTGGGAAAGAGTATTGAAAAAACACGATTCTGAAAAGGTCCTGAAAAACTTTGATCGTCACCTTGAATCCAGTGTTTTTCCTCCTACAATTGCTGATCTTGTGAAGAAAAGGCCATTAGATAGAATGGACTCCATTCCTAGCGTGAATGAAACTTTAGAATATCTAAGGTTGATAGAAAGTAAATCAGAAATTAGCGAAGAGGCTGCACACTCTATCGAAGAATGTAAGGCGCAAATCAGAAAAATACTAGGAAGGTCTTAGATATGGAAGAGCAACTTTTATACAATCTTGAAGTTGAAAAATCATATTTAGGGATTTTACTGGCCGAGCCAGGATTAATTAAAGACGGGAAGATAAAGCCTTTTCAACTGTCGCCAGGGAAGAATTTCAATGTTTTATGGACGTTACAAGATTTAGACGAGAAAGGGATTCCCATTGATTTTGTTTCTGTAATGGAACGAGTAGGAAGGAAAAACATAGAGAAAATTGGTGGCCCTGATTATTTAGGTGACTTAGCAGCATCGGTACCATCTACAGCCAGTTTTACATACTACGAAAAAATAATTCACGAATACTGGCAAAGGCGAGAAGCAGTCACAGTCGCAAATCAAATTAAAGAATCTGCTCTTACTGGAGAGCCTGCAATTGTTATTCAGACAGGAATCAATGATTTGATGAGGTTAGAGGATAACTCTACAGACGATGATGATGGGTCCATAAAGGATGACTTGGTTGCGGTATACGATGAATTAGAAACACCAAAAGGTGAAATTACCGGTATGCCTACAGGATTTAAAGAATTAGATCGAATGACAGCTGGATTACAAAAACAAGATCTTATTGTCATCGCTGCCCGGCCATCTGTAGGGAAAACCGCATTTGCTCTGAACATAGCAGAAGGAGTAGCTAAACAGGAACAATTCGCTGTCGGAATTTTCTCCTTGGAAATGGGCAGAAAACAATTATTAAAAAGAATGATTTCGATTAACGGCAGGATTAATGTTCAGCATATTAGAACAAGCAACCTTATTGATAAGGATTGGGGAAAGCTTACAGGTGCAATGGGAGATGTAAGTAACCTTAATCTAAGAATCTTTGATAATTCAGGTATTACTGTTAACCAAATATGGGCGAAGGTCCGCAAGATGAAACGGGATTACGAAGGTAAAGACATTCTGGTCATTATTGATTACCTGCAGCTCATTACAGGATCGGCCAAACATAAAGGGAATCGAACACAAGAAATTAGTGAAATCAGTCGGATGCTTAAACATCTGGCAAGGGAATTGGATGTATGTGTCATTGCCTTAAGTCAGCTATCAAGGGCGGTAGAACAAAGGCAAGATAAACGGCCTATGATGTCAGATATACGTGAATCAGGCCAAATTGAACAAGACGCTGACGTGATTGGATTTCTTTATCGGGATGATTATTACGATAAAGAATCTGAGAGCAAAAACATTATTGAAATCATCATCGGCAAACAAAGGAATGGACCCATAGGAACCATATCATTAGCATTCATCAAAGAGTATGGGGTGTTCCTCAATCTGGAGCGCAGACATGACGGTTAGGGAACTTTATCATGAGTCCGTCAAACACAAGCATACTTCACTCCGTCTGTTGATTGAATTTCTAGTATACGAAAAAAACACTGTGAACTTTAATGACGATAAATCTGTACTCGATCTTTATTTCAAAGAGAATAATAGGCCGAGAATGAATGAGTTGTTGAAGGAATATCAGAGGATTTATGGGGAAGTTATATGATGTTTTTCCTAGCAGTAGACCTATATTGTTAATTTAGATGTTTTACAAAAACTATTGAAAAATAAATAATCCCCGTTTGACGACGGGGAATCAGAGATTTCTCTATGCATATCCTATCTTTACTTTAGCATAGGAGGAAACTCAATGAAAGAAGCTGCCACGCTAAATAATGAAAATTCTACAAGGTTACAAGTTATTGAAATTAATCCTAGTACAAAGAGGCTGGAAATTGATGTAATGGAACAAGAAGGTAGCTTTGCCATTGTTTTTTGCGATGGGAAGGCCAAGCTTACCCAGCTACCGAATCATGGCGAGACGAAGATTATTACTCATCAGGGGAAGATCAAGCGAATTAAGTTTGATGAAGGAGAAGATTTTTAAACTTTAAAAATTTCTAAATTTTATCACTTTTTATTTAAAATTATTTTAATTAGTATATAATTTAAATAAGATGATAAAATATAGAAAGAGGGATTATATGAAAGAATATCGTTTTTCTTCAGAAGTCAATCAAAGAGTTGTTGATGGTATTTTACATGGATATAGGAATTATATTGATGAGCGCAATGATAAGCGTTTAACTATGAAAATAAGTGATGCTTATGCATGGGTTAAGGGCAATCACATTGATGATCAAACAGCTAGAGAATGTGAAGAAATGGGTATTCTTTATAAAAAGGCAAAGGCAGGTTATACATGGGGATACTTACAATTTGCCTCCTCTAGAGATAAGAGCATGTTTATAATTAAAAATGCTAAATATTTCAATTCGGATAACTTTCCTGGTGGGAAAGGTATTAAAGGAAATAAAAAAAGTAATAATGACGAAGATAATTACCTGAAAAAACTCTCAAGAATAAATAGTAAGGTTGCATTTCCTGAAGAGCTTTCATTTTTTTCTCAAGAAACAGAACTTCCTGAATATCTATCTATTTTTGATGATAATACACTTAAATCGTTAGAGAACAAAGAAGTCGACCGATTAAAGGAAGATTACGATAAATTTTATATCATTACCTACGAAATTGACCAAGCTTTTATGATTTCAAAAATACAGGTATTGATGCCTAATCCCAATGATAATAAAGCCTATCTAGTGGATGACTTGACTGAACTTATTAATAGTAGTTCCGTTGACTTTGATGATGTAGATACTACAGTTTTAGAAAATGATGAGATTGAATATGATTTTGATTCACCTGCTGCAATTGATTTTGATATCATTCATGAAAATGATTTGGACCAAGAAAAAACAGAAGATGAAGATGATTAATGTGAAAATTATATTTAAGGAGGTATGTACTCATGTTTGTTGGTACAAATTTGACCAACATTCGAATTCTCCATGGATATACAAGGAAACAACTTGCTGACATGCTCCAAATTACAGAGCAATCTGTTTGGCAATATGAAAATGGTTACATGTCTCCAAAAATGGAAGTTGTTAATGAAATGAAAAAAATTTTCAGAGTGAAAGGTAAGTATTTTTACTCTCAAGATTTCCTTAATAAAAATGGTAGAGCGAATATACAACAAAGCCACATTGCTTATCGAGCCGAGATTATTAATAGTGCTCAAAAGACTCAAAGCGAAGCTAAGAATATTGAATTCATCAGCTCATTTTTAAATATCATAGAGAAAAAACTCCATTATCCTAGAAATGAAATAGTTATCTTAAGAGAAAAGATAATTGAATATATTACGACTTCAAATGAAGAGGATAAAATAAAAATTCAGCAAGCAGCTAAAATAGCTAGGGGATTTTTGGGGTTGGACAATAAAAGTAACTTGAACTTGTTATTTATGCTTGAAAAAAAGGGAGTATTTATCTTTGAGAAGGCTATTGGAGAAAAAATAGATGCCTATAGTTTATGGACCGAAGACGAAAGGCCCTTTGTAATATTAGGTAATTTAAAAAAGTCAGCAGCTAGAAGGAATTTTGACTTAGCTCATGAATTAGGTCATTTATTATTACATTATAAAGTTGAATTTTCTTCTTTAGATAATAAATCTCACAGGCAGCATGAGCAAGAAGCAAACTTATTTGCTGGGGCTTTCTTGTTACCTGAAAAGGAATTTATTGAAGACTTTATTTCTCTTCCTAAAAAATCAAATCCAGATGCTTATATTGATTTAAAAAGGAAATGGATTATTTCGATCCAAGCACTTGCACATCGTGCTTATTCCTTGGGATTATTAGAGTATCAACAATACAGATATTTCAACATCAAGTTAAATAACAAGGGGTATAAAATTCAGGAACCACTTGATGATAATTTGAAAATAATGAGACCAGGAAAAATTAGAAGCATATTGCAACTATTGTTTGACAAAAATTATTTATCATTACGTACACTTTTAGATACACTAATGGTTGATATTGAATTTCTATCTAATTTACTAGGAATAGAATTAGAATTCTTTGAAAAGTATCAAATTGAGATGTCTAAAGAATTTACGGTCTCTGATTTGAATATAAAAGCAAAATAAATGTTCTACCAGCTCACTGGAGGACACTGAATGAACGGTTAAAGCCGTCATTTGGTGTCCTTTTTATAATTTTAAAATTTCTATACTTAGTACTATGGGCCTGTAATCTGCTATAATTTAATAATAAGATGGATGTACCATTATTAGATGGATGTACCATTATTGTATGTGGAAGGAAAGTCTAGCGTACTCTTGGACTAGTACATTGGGAGGGGAAGGTTTTCACTTTCAAAAGAAAGTAAGATTTAATGAGGCTCGATTTTGCTCCTTATAGAGAGAGGAAGAGAATAATTGGAAAAGGTTAGCGCGAAAGAATTAATTGGAAAAGGTTATTTTCCAAAAGAGATCCCTGAGATATTTAGTACAGATAAATTATCAAAAATAATGAATCAAATCGATTTTACAATATTCAATAAGCATGATAATAAAAAGTGGTCTAAAACACTTAATATATCAATCCCTAAACTTGCGCATGCAAGGAGGATATTAAATGTTCCTACTCCATTTCATCAGATAAAACTCTCAGAGTATATTGAGAGTGAGGCAGCTAATCTAAACGATTTTTTTAAGCAATCAAAATTTTCATTAACTACACCGGTAATCAAAGAAAATTCTAAAAGAGCTGTTGACCGGAAGTATGACTTTTCAGAAATTGTAACAAGAAGAATATATGGTACTTCAGATAAAAAATACGTTCTAAAAACAGACTTATCTAGATATTTTCCTACAATATATACACATAGTATACCCTGGGCCTTACATACGAAATCTACAGCTAAACTTAATATAAAAGACAAGGATTTAACGGGAAATAAAATTGATGAGCTTATAAGGAATATGCAAGATGGCCAAACTTTTGGTCTACCAGTCGGGCCAGATACTTCTTTAATTATTTCTGAAATCATTGGGACTGCTATAGATATTCAATTACAAGAGTTATATCCGGATTTAGAAGGTGGTAGATATACGGATGACTTTGAGTTTTATTTTAAAACATTTTCGGATGCAGAAAAGGTATTAAATTCATTACAAAAAATAGTTAGGGACTTCGAATTAGATTTAAATCCTTCCAAAACTGAGATTATTACTTGTCCTGATATGTTAGAACCTATTTGGCTATCTAACTTAAAACTATATCATTTTAGAAATAATTCACAAAACTCCCAAAAGAATGATATAGTTACGTTTTTTAGTAGAGCATTTGAATTTCAAAAAAAATTCCCATTTCAAGGTGTGCTAAAATATTCATTGCAAAAAATCAAGAATGTTAAAATACTTCCAGATAATTGGTCTATTTTAGAATCATTGCTATTACATTCTATGCTAATAGATTCCAGCACCATTTCTATAATTCAAGACATATTTTATGGTTATAAAGAAAAGGGTTATACAATTAATAAAGAAAAAATACAATCAACTATTGGAGAAATAATTAATAGCAATATATCTATTGGTAATCATTATGAGGTAATATGGGCCCTATCAATGAGCACTAAATTAAAATTAACAATTAATGAGGATATAGGTAAGTTACTATTCAATTTTGAAGATTCATTTTCTAACATATTAACTATGGAATCATATATAAATGGTAACATTAAGGGAAATCATGACTTGGATTATTATCAGTCACTATTAAATGACAATGAATTGTATGGTCGTAACTGGCTGTTTGCCTATGAAATGGGTATAAAGGATTGGCTAAAGCCCAAAGAGAATATGAATTACATCAAAGAAGACAAGTTTTATAATCAGTTAGTTGAAAACAATGTAGAGTTTTATAACCTTATTGATGAACAAATAGAGGATATAGATGATGATTGGTTAACGGCTATTTTAGCTGAAGAAGATTTCTTCAATTCAACAAACCCCTCTGAGGGTGAAGGTTATTTCTTAGGATTAAAAGATTATTAGTTCGGATGTTCTACCAGACTTCTGGAGGACACCAAACGAACGGATAAAACCGTCGTTTGGTGTCCTTTTTATTTTTCTAAGGGGGCAAAGGGATGGATCAGAGAAGTAAAAAGCAAATAGTAGCACGGAAGGCTAAAGAGTTCAGTCATCGCGAATTGTACGGATTAATTGGCAAATATAAACCGAAAATGGAGCGTAGTGGTGGAGTGTTAAAACATAATAGGAGGTCGTTATTAGATGACTGAGCAAATGATGAAGCGCCAAGTGAACCCTTATCGGATGGACAAACGCACGGGTGCTCTCAGTCCGGTAAAGCCAAGTCGTTATGTACAATATGCTTATGATAAACCAGAACGTCAATTTCCTAAAGAACAGAAGGAGAGGTGTCAGGACACATGAAAAGTAGAAGTGATATGCCGGTTGTTGATGAAAAAAAGACTAAAAGAGAAGTCGAGAAGGCGATTGCGGAATATCGGGATTTCTTAATCACGTTACCTATCTTTTTAATGCCAAAAGTGACACCCTCTTATTCATTGGTGCCTCCTTCTAACACCAACGTGTTTCATTCCAGCACGGAAGATGCAGCACTTGAACGGATTGAATTTGAGCAAAACCGAGCGGATTGTTTAACTAAAATGCACGATGCGGTGAACAGTTTGAAAGATATCGAGAAATTGATCATGGTGAAAAAGTATCTTCTCCATGATCAACACGGTTACGACTTGTTAATTTGGACTGAATTAGGGCTAGGAAAAACCAAGTATTATGCCATTAAAGGAGAGGCCATGTTGCGCCTGGCCTTCGCCTTGAAAATCGAAGTCTACAATAAAGGGGGTGTTTCGAATGAACGTGGTCCAACCCATTCGTGATAAGGTCCTGCTGCAGGATATGAAAGACTTCCTGAAACAGAATAATGAACGAAATTACATTATGTTTTTGCTCGGAATCCATACAGGCCTACGTATCTCGGATATTCTTCGTTTACGGGTAAGGGATGTGCAAGGATGGGACATTGTCCTGAAGGAAAAGAAGACGGATAAACATAAAGAAGTAAAGATGTCGAATGAATTGAAAAGGGCGATCCGCAGTTATGTGAAAGAAAAACCTTCGAATGAGTATTTGATTAAAAGTCGAAACGGAAAAAACAAGCCGATTACAAGGGGAATGGCCTATGTGATTTTGAGTCAGTTGGCGGAGGAATTCAGACTGGAACGAATCGGGACCCATTCCCTTCGAAAGACGTACGGGTATAATCATTACAAGAAATTCAACGATGTCGTAGCCCTTCAACAGATCCTGAATCACACGGATCAACGAGAAACCTTAATTTACATCGGAATTAAACAAGATGAACTCAATAAAATGCAGGGGAAAATCGATTGGTGATTTCCTCTTTTTTGTAGGTTATTTTGCTTTTGTCCTTTTAATTCACTTCAACCTGGCGGTTGTTCAATTCATTTTTAGTAAACGTGATATTCCCTTGGGCCTGTAGGAAAAGGTGGGTGCCTGTGAATTATACACAATCTGGATTATAGCTAATTCAAAGGGGTATTTTCATTCCATCATTGAAGAGGCAAAAGGAAAGCAATGATTTACTATCTAAATTTAGGACGAACGATTCGTGAACGATTTCTGAACGATTCGCGAACGATAAACGGACACTTATTCATTTTGAATGTGATAAAGTGATAGTATGGAAGTTTTGAAGAAGACTTCTAAATAAGGTGTGATGGTTTTTAGCTGTTTCGGCTTATCCCCTTTTTTACCTGAATTAGATAGAAATGCGACTCAATCGGCTGTTGAGGCTGAATTAGAGAAAATATCGCTTATATATTTACTTAATCTTTGAAGAACGTGAGGCATCTGTTACTGTCAGCTCAGAAGTTCGATATCATGGTCCTACTAATATGACCACTGATCAAACTGGTTCTATTGCAATATATAATGCAGATCAGCAGCGGTATAGAAAAGAATACTGTGAATGGTTGAACGAGCGGTTAACAGGTTGCCAAAGATGGAAAGCTTTTTAATTGAGGAAAGGTATATGTCTCAGGATGGGGATTATTTAACAGATTTTAATGTGTATTGTCACAAGTTTCAACCACCAATTAGTGCAATGACATATGCGAAGGTTCGATGGAAATCTTTTTATAGACTTGCGCTAAATTTGAATATAGCAATTACGAAAAAATAAATTAGAAAAGCCACTATATACGTGGCTTTTTGTTTAGGCGGATTGACTATTATCATACGTTAAATTAAATTGTTTTAAGAAGAATGTTACCATGGAACTGAATTCCTTATTCTTTTCTTTATAACTTTGGATGTCTTGAAGCAGAAGTTTTTTTAATTCAGCATCCTGTTCATTTTCATAACAGTCAAGTAATGGTTGGATCTGATTAAGTAATTCAATTCTTTTTTCAATAAGATCAACACGGTCAAGTTGTAATTTTTTGATTGTAATTTTAGCTTTACTGCTACCTGGCTTAGGGAAAGGTAGTGGTCCACAAAAAATAATTTCTTCTTCAGTTTTATCAGTATAGGGGTTTAATAAAGGTAAATTTGTATTATAATACTGAGCTTTATTTTGGTTACATTTCCTACAAGCTATGGTCAGATTAAACCAATCGAAAGTCTTACTCGGAACTAAGCTCTTTGGCTCAATATGCTCAATATCGCCATGATCAATATGTAACACTTTGCTTTCACAATAAGCACACTTATTATTTGTTTCCTTTAATAAGCCTACTTTAATGTCTAAGTGCCTATATCGATTTTGTATTGTATTTGGTATAGGACTACCTTTAGATAATGCCACTGTAAGCTGGCTTAACCATTGTTCCTCTTTATTAACAAGAATCTCTGGTTTTTCTCCTTTTTCTAAAGCAATCACCTAATTTCCTCCTCGCATGAAACTTAATGCTTGGGGCAAATACTCGCTAAGTCCGTATTCAGATAGATCTAATTTAAGTTGTATATAATTTTCTGCGTTTAATTCAGTATTTGAGTACCTCTCTATTACCTTTTTAATTTCATGCTCTACCCAAATAGGAAAAGTAACAGGTACACCCAATACATCCCTTAATATTTCAGCTGCATTAGCAGTTTTATTTTCAAAATCAAGTGCTTGTGAGCAGACTAATTTATTTTCATTATAGCTGAGTGCATAGACAGATGAGTCTTGAACAGAATTCACCATAAAAGGACTGTGAGTCGAAATAATGAATTGTGCATTTGGAAATGCTTTAATTAAATCAGGCAACAAACTTCTTTGCATCGAAGCATGTAGGTGGTTCTCTGCTTCATCAATTAATACGATGAAATTTTCACTTTTTCCCTCATCATACATATAAATTTGCCATGCTAAGTCGATTATGGCACCAATCCCACCAGATACAGAGTCTAGTAAAAAATCCCCTGTATCTGTTATTAAAAGAATTTCTCCATCTTTAATATGTATATTATTAAAGCCTAGAGATGGGGGTAGTAACATTTTAAGAACTTCTACAAATCCAAGAAAAAGATCATAAGCTTCTTTATCACTAGAAACATGTTCATTACCTTTTCCAAAAACAGCTAATGACATCATTGTTGATTTCATATGTAAAGTAGGATCGTCATCTTGAGGGTTATAATATTGATTTTGTAAAAATCTTTTCTTTACTGAATTAGTGAAATGATTGAAGGCCTCTTTCTTTGATTGGGGTTTAACTGGAATAGAATTTAGTTTTTTATATGAATAGGGCAATCTGTGAGAAGGGATGTTAAGCCCGTTCAAATTTCCTGTAGTTCCCTCATGTTGCCAAAATACATTATATACGGCATTTTCAGAATGTGTTGGTACAAAAATTTTATATCCACCAGTTTCAGTCTTTATAGAACCAATCTGTGTATTCGTAGTATCATTATCAAAATTTAACCTAGAGGATCTTATACCTGAGTTAAATCGCCCTCTTAATTTAAATTTTTTGGAACTGGGAATTCCATTTTCATTATATTGCCAACCTATTATTCGGCCTATTAATCTAATTAGGGTGCTCTTTCCAGAGCCATTTGCACCAGTAATCACAGTTAATTTCGGGTGGAAATTAATAGATATATTTTCGAATTGATTCCAATCGTTAACTTGAAGTTGAGTTAATAGCATAACTAATATCATTCCTTTTCTAAAAATGCCTTACAAATGATTCTAAACTATTTATTTATTTCGAACTACCTTTTTGGTATACCTTCTATTAGTTTTTTAGAAAAAAATAGTAAATTTTAATAATATGTTAGATTCAGGAGTAGTTAGCAGTGATTACTTATAGGTTATGTGTAATGATCGAGGCGTAGTCGGAAGTAAACATCTTGACCCAGGTACGGTTGGAAGCTAAGGATTTATATCATCGAGAATAAGAAAAGGGGCAGACTCAAAAGGTGTCGTCTATTTATGGATAAAGAAGGAAAATAAACCTTTGTGTCGAATGTAATAGGCAGAAAGGGGTGTTTTGAAATGAAATTTAATATTGTAGTAGTTCCACCAGATGGGGGAGAAGCAAATTTTTCAGCTCCTATAAAAGGTAACAGAATTCCTCAAAAAGGTGAGTATATTCAATTTACAGAGGAAGATGGTACTTCATATTTTTTAGTCAGAAATATTATATCTTGTTTTGAAGATGATGATTCGCCAGTGAAAAACTTTAGTGAAACTGGAATTCATGTAGAAGTTGAACCTCTTGATTATGAGATGCAATCACCTTCACAACAAAGGATGATAGAAAGTTATAAAGCCAAAGGATATACTGTTAAACAATATATTCCGTCAGGATATTAAGGGAGAGCGAACAATGAAAGATCCAGGAGTAGTCAGTAGTGAATACTTAGATCCAGGTGTTGTTGGAAGCTGAATAAAAAATATTAAGGATTCATAAGGTGAGATAAATTGGAACTGGGACAGGAATTTCAATTAGAGATTGAACAGTTTGTTCAAGAAATAAACTCTCCAGATTTATTAAACGTTATTTTAAGAGGCCATTTGTATATCGAAGCGAAGATTATAGAATTATTAGAGAATCGTTTTACTCATCCGGAAGAATTTAGAATGTCTGACATAAATTATCCGAATAAAATAAACTTATGTGTAGCTTTAGGGATTATAGATAGATCTGAGACTAAAGCTTATCTAAAATTAAATAAGTTAAGAAATACTATGGCTCACCAATTACAACCATCGCAAATTGAAAAAGAGATTGGAGATATTATTTCTTCTTTAAGTAATGAACAAAGGAAACTATATAAGACCAATAAAAAGGAAGATGGCCTGCTCTACAATCTCAGGAAAGCTTTAGCAGTTTTGTTTGTAGATTTAAATGTAATCTTAGAGTCCATAAAGCACGAAGATCAGTTGTTTCAAGAAATAATTCCACTGTTTAAAGATTACAAAAAAGAATAAGTACTGTAGTAAGGCGCTCATTTATTGAGTGCTTTTTTTAATGGGAAATCTGCAAACAAATGTTCCGTACTCCAATTGCAGTACAGTCAGGGTATTCCAGTTACAGTACGCTAGAGTACTCCGATTGCAGTACTCTAAAAATTTTTCCTTCATTAAAGCAGAATTCCTAAAGAAAATCTTTAAAGAAAATATATAAAGAAAACCCTTTGAATGATTTTAAGGGAATGTCTTTAGAAGGTAATTGGTTCTTTTTGTCGAATTAACCAGTAATAAAAGGGGGGGTATTATGAAAGAAATCAAAAGGGGAGAAATATATAATATTGATTTATCTCCAGTCGCTGGTTCCGAACAATCTGGTCTGAGACCTGCTCTAATAATACAAAATGACATAGGAAATGAAAATTCTCCAACTGTTATTATTGCTGTATTGACTAAACAAATTAAGAGGAATAATTTTCCTACTCATATCTATTTAGATAAAGATAAATTTAAGCTTAAAGAAAACTCTATATTGATGTTGGAACATATAAGAACTGTAGATAAAACTAGGATTTTTGATAAAGTTTCATCTATAGATGAAAAAACCATGTTTGAAGTAGAACAAAAGATACTCATTAGTTTGGGTATAAATGCAACTATAAATAGATAAGTAAGCATCCATTCATTGGGTGCTTTTTGTTTTGAAGGAAATTATCTTATTTTGGCGAATATGTAGTACATTAGGAGGTGTTTTGTATGTTAATTGAAGGGGAGACTACTTGTCAAGATTGTAAGCATGGCTTTATGTGGTATTACTTTTATAAGGAAAAGGGAAACACTGTCTATAAAATACCGCGGTTTAGCAATAAGGAATGCGCTACATTAGTGACAGCTAATGAAGATAAAACACCAAAGAGTCTAAAAGCTTATTGTCCTAAACAAGAATGTGGATATTCAAATTATTTTGATGTCGATTATACCAATGTGAAAATACCCAAACAGTAAAAGCGAAGCGCTCAAAACAGAGCGCTTTTTATTATGTTAAGGGAGGTAGAGGGGAAGTGACAGAGTATAAGTCAGAAGAACAGAAGCGAACCTTCTATAAGTCAGGGGCATGGAACAAGCTAAGGCAGCAGGCATTGGATAGAGACAATCGTGAGTGCCAACAGTGTAAGCGAGAGGGCAAGGTTCATGTGGACTCAATCAAAGTAGAAGGTGAACGTAAGAGTGTAGAGCTCAACGTTCATCATAAGTATGAGATTGAACACTATCCAAAGTTAGCGTTGGTATTAGATAACCTCGAAACGGTTTGCTTGAACTGCCACAATATGCTGCACGACAGAGTGTTTGGAGAACAGAAAAAGAAAAGATGGGATGATGAACGGTGGTAGTAAAACCTGTCATAATAGGCTTATAGTTTGAGGGATGGTTTACAATGACTTACTCAATTGTTTGTTTGAATTGTGGCAATGAAAAGTTATCAAGGTATAGGACCACTAAATTTTGCAGTGATCAGTGTAGAGGAAAATATAACAAAAAGAACAGAGGGCACAAACAAAAATGCAAACAATGCAATACGACATTTTATAACTACAAAGAAAGAACTTTTTGTTCTTATGAATGTAACGTGAAATTCTTAAGAGATAACCCTACACCTATACAAGTATACAAACCAAGACCTAAAAGGATAAAGAGTTGTATTAACTGCAATAAGGAATATGACACTCATCAAGATAGAAGTAAGTATTGCAGCTATAAATGTAAATATGAATATAAAGTTAAAAAGAAGCCGATCTCAAATATTAAATGCAAAGAGTGCGGTAAATGGTTTTCTACAACAAATAAGTTAAAGGTATTTTGTTCTGAAAAATGTGGAGATAAAAATTACTACAGAAGAAAAGAAATGTTGAGAAGAGAACGAATTGTTTCTAATGGTAAAGTTCATTGGGATATAGCTATTGAACGGTTGTTAAGAAGGGAACGACATAGTTGTTATCTCTGCGGTGAAACAGTTAATACTAAGACTGATCATAACGACGATTATTATCCAAGTATCGAACACGTCGTTCCAGTAGCAAAAGGTGGGACTCACACTTGGGATAATGTTAAATTAGCACACAGAAGATGCAATTATTTGAAGTCAGATGAAGGATAATAAGCCCCCCCATTCTAGGATTGGTCAAATATTTTCAAACCGGGGACCGGGGAGGGGGCTCGATTTCCGAGATTTATGATCAATTTTTTTCACGTTAGGGGGGGGGGTAACATGCCGGTGAGTGTGATGGAGCTAAAAAAACAATTAATGTCAAAGATTGATAAACAGGATTTCGTACAAGTTGATAAAGTAGAAAGGTATATAGATTTGGTTAAATCCTTCAGAAAAATAAACAAAATCATTAATAAAGAGGGAGAGACTCTTACAACAAAAAATGGGTCACAGCAATTCTTGAAGGCCCACCCTCTCATAAACGAACGGAATAAAATTAATGCTACATTGTTGAGTATTGAGAAATCTTTTGAATTCAGCAATGGGGAGGACCCAAAGCCTTTAAAGCGTAACGCGAGTGATTTAATATGATATCGAACAAATATGTTGATGGATATATAAAACTGTATGAAACAGGAAAAATAAAGCTAAATAAAGAGCGGGTCCTGCTAATTGAATATCTTAATAAACATGTTTTGTCTCGAGATGATCTATATTTCGATGAAGAACAAATCAATAATTTCAAGAGGTTTACCGAGAAATGGTATTTCCCATTAGAACCCTTTCAAATGTTCATAGCGGCATTTGTTTTTTTATTTTATAAAGAAAACGGAAGAAACTTCTTTCGGAAATTCCTTATCATGATGGGGCGCGGTGGAGGTAAGAATGGTCTAATTACTGCCCTAACGAATTTCTTCATAAGTGAATTACATGGTATCCCAAAGTACAATGTTTCCATAGTAGCAAACTCGGAGGACCAGGCTAAAACTTCCTTTATGGAAATGTATGAGACTATTGAAGAACATGAAGTTCTTGAAGAAATGTTTTATAAAACAAAAGTGGAAATAAAAAATAATGCCACAAAGAGTATTGTTAAATATCGAACGTCCAACGCCTCCACGAAGGATGGTTTGCGTGATGGCTGTGTCATTTATGATGAGATCCATCAGTACGAAACAAATGAAGTCGTTCGAGTATTTTCTAGTGGATTAGGAAAAGTCAAAAATCCACGAGAGTTTTTTATTGGTACAGACGGTTATGTCCGTGAAGGATATCTCGATAAAATGAAAGAACGCGCCAACAATATCCTTGAGGGAAAAGAATTAAACGATTCCCTTTTTCCGTATATTTGTAAGCTGGATAAAGCGGAAGAAGTCGAAGATATAAGCACATGGGAGAAAGCTAATCCCATGTTTTGTGAGCCTAGAAGCGATTATGCAGAAGGGCTTTTTTATACGGTCCAAGAAGAATATAAGGATCTAGCTAACGACCCATCTAATCGTGAAGAATTTATGACTAAGCGAATGAATATCCCCGAGGTAGACCTAGCTAAATCAGTAGCCAGCTGGGAAGAAATAATGAGAACTGGTTATGAAGAAGATGGGGAAACTCTTAGACTTATTCCAGAGCTTGAACATCGTACTGCTGTGGGAGGCCTTGACTTCGCCAGCATCAAAGACTTTGCATCAGTAGGATTATTGTTTAAGGTTGGCGAGGATTACATTTGGAAAACTCATTCTTTTGTCCGCAAAGGTTTTATTGATACAGTCAAGTTAAAAATCACACCTAAACTCAAAGAGTGGGAAGGAAAAGGGCTGCTAACCATTGTCGATGAACCTGTTATTAATATCAAGCATATTGTTAATTGGTTTGTGGAGAAGCGTGAAAAGTATGGAGTTAATACAATTGTTGCTGATACCTTTAGACTCGATTTAGTAAAAAGCGCATTGGAGGAAGAGGGATTTACGTTATTGTACATCCGTAATCCCAAATCGATTCATTCCCTTTTAGCCCCACGAGTAGAAACTCTATTTGCAAACAATCATATTATCTTTGGGGACAATCCTCTTATGCGTTGGTATACGAATAATGTATATGTCCATATCAAGAAAGATGGAAATAAAGAGTATTTAAAAAAGGATGAGTTTAAACGAAAGACAGATGGATTCCAAGCACTCATTCACGCCTTATGGCAAGCGGATGAAATACTAATCGATGATGTGGACTTTTTCTTAGACGATATAGATTTTTAAAAGGGTCTGTTAAAGGATGTTGTTGATTTTTTGTCTTGAATTTTTTTGTCCCTTACACAGGAGGAATATTACTCTGCCGCAATGGCAGCTTAAGTATTTGAAAATAAGGCGGTTTTCAGAATTTATCAAGGGAAGACTAAAGATTAGTTTATCTAATACATAAAATGTCTTAGTTTGGTTAAATTAAGTTTATGATGCGATGTATATTAAGATTTTGCATCCGAAGCACGCCCGGTGATGATTGATGGGCTGGGGTACTGAACCGGCGGGCCCGCTCGACCTGGTGGACGTCGCGGGTGAGAATGTAGCAGCCCTCTCTCGCCCACAGGATCTTCCCGTCTTTCAACGAGAAGCAGCCCGCCTATCTGAAAGTGCCAGCGTGGCAATCATCCAGAAGGGGAAAGGAGGTTTCATGATGCCCAACGAAGTGAGATTTGTAAGGCTTCAATGCCTAGAAACGGAAGATAATGGAAATGATGAGATCTATATGCATTACAACGGCAGCCATCTGTACCCACAAGGCGCTGACACTGCCGACATCGCAACTGGACAGACGCTGCAAATGGATATGAATCGACGCATCGACGGAGAGGCAATAGTGTCTCTCTTTGATGAGGACGACATCGATGAGGACGATCACCTTGGTACCATCGTTATAAGTGAGTCTGAATTAAATCAAGGACTCCGCTCTCAGACGTTTAACGGAGACGATGCCAACTACATCCTGTTCTATCGAGTGGTGCAGGGGTTTGACGACTAGCTAATTCCCGGACAGCGTTCTAATGATGAAAAAAGCCTTGGTTTTTCCGAGGCTTTTTCCGAAATAATCAGTAGATCACTGATTTTGATTTACATAAATGATAATAAGAGAGCTTTTTTTATTGAATTAACAAGTGCGTTAGTTCTTAGGATTCACTAAAGAAGACCACAATATAAGTGGTCTCTTTTATTTGTTCAAAGATCAACAATAATGTTTAACAAAGCTTTAAAAAAGAAGGTGAGAAATTGGGATTTCTGGATTTAGTGAAAAGCAGAAATAAAGAACTTGAATTTATGTTGGACTTTGATTTAATCCAAGATACGTCCAATAAAATTCACATGAAACAATTGGCAATCCAAACCTGTATTAATATGATTGGTCGCACCATTAGCCAATCGGAATTTTTTGTGAAAAAGGATAAAAAAATTGTGAAGGACGAAATGTATTACCGGCTAAACGTCAGACCGAACCCAAACATGTCAGCAAGCCAATTTTGGCAAACTGTTGTTCACAAACTGATATATGACAATGAATGTTTAATCATCCAGTCCGATACACAAGATTTATTAATTGCTGATTCTTTCACGCGGATTGAGTATGCCCTGGTCAATGATTCATTCAAAGATGTAACGATTAAAGACTATACATTTTCCAGGACATTTCAAATGAGTAATGTTATTTATCTGGAATATAGCAATAAAAAGTTATCGACTTTGTTTGACGGTTTGTATTCTGATTATGGAGAACTGTTTGCCAGGATAATAGAGTTTCAGAATCGCAAGAATCAAATACGTGGGCTTGTTGATGTAGAGGCTATCACTGATAAGTCAGAAAAAGGACATGAAAAATTACAGAATTATATAAACAAAATTTACAATGCTTTTACCTACAAGTCAGTAGCTATTGTTCCACAACAAAAGGGATTTAAATTAGAGGAAATGAAGAATACAACTCAGCTTCAGAGTGTGGATGAAGTCGCCAAGGTAATTGATGGTTTTTTAGATCAGGTTGCCAAAGCTTTAGGCATTCCAGTTTCCTTACTACACGGTGATATGGCTGATGTAGAAAAGCCAACACGAAATTACATGACATTTTGTATTGACCCATTTTTGAAAAAAATCAAGGATGAATTGAATGCCAAGATGATTGATAAAAAGGAATTCCTTGCAGGAAAGAAGATGGAAACTAAACGGGTTTCTTACAGTAATATGTTTGATGTGGCAGCAGCTGCTGACAAGCTCCGGGCCGCCGGCATCTTTAATGGCAATGAATTGCGTGAAGCATTAGGAGCTGAACGAGTGGAGGGAGACGAGATGCTGGACAAGTATGTTATCACCAAAAACTATCAAGAAAGTTCAGAAGCACTTAAAGGAGGTGAGAAAAGATGAAGCATAAAATCAAGGGTGACATTATTAATTGGAATTCAAGTATTTGGGATTTTAACTACTATATGAAGTCAATTAAAGAAGATGAGGATATTGATTTATCCGTTAATTCTTATGGTGGTGATGCCTTTTTAGGAATTGATATTTGTAATACTCTTAAAGATCATAAAGGATTTGTTACAGTAACGATAACTGGAATGGCAGCAAGTGCTGCATCAGTTATTTGTATGGGTGCTGATAAAATTAAAGCTCATGCCAATACAATGCTAATGGTTCACAATGCTCAAACATACGCTATGGGCGATGCTAACAAACTTCGCAAAGCAGCTGATAATGTAGAAAAGGTAAGCCAAGCTGTACTTAAATCATATACCAATCGGGTAGATGAGGATACCATGAAAAAATTACTCGATGATGAAACATATCTTACTGCTGAAGAGGCTTTAAAATATGGGTTGATTGATGAAATTATTGATGCTGAACCAGAAGAAGTTGAGTCTGAAATCTTTGAAAACAAAGCAAAAGAATTTAATAATAAAATATCGGCTTCTGTTGCTCCCAAGCAACCTATCTCTGCATCAACATCAGGCATCGACGAAAACACTTTAAAACAAATGTTTGCTGAACTTAAAAATGAAATTACAAATGAATTAAAACCAAAAGAGATTGTTCCTGATCCTGTTGCATCTAAACAGAACTTGGGCAGTCTCTTTTTAAATTTATAGGGGGAATGGAAAATGACAATAAAATTTAGTAACTTCACTGAGAAAAAACAGGCATTTGCTTTAGCAACACAAGAAGGAAGTGCTGAAGAACAGGCAACAGCGTTAAATAATATGCTTGAGGCACTCGCATCAGACGTCCAGGGGGACATTATGGCGAAAGTTAATACGCATATGGCTGACAACTCAATCATGCAAGCCAGAGGTTCTAATGTACTTACAAGTGAAGAAACAAGATTCTTTAATGTTGTCATTGAAGATGGTGGTTTCAAAGAAAATGCTACTTTACCGGTCACTACACAAGAGCGCATTTTTGAGGACTTAGTACAAGCACATCCTTTATTACAACAAATCGGCATTCAAAATCTTGGTGCTGTAACTGAATACATCTATGGTGATCCTGAAGGTATGGCAGTATGGGGCGAATTATTTGGGGGAATCCAAGGGCAATTAAATGCTACGTTCCGTAAAGAAAAAATCAGCCAACTTAAATTAACAGCATTCATTCCATTATCCAATGACATGCTTAATCTTGGACCAGCATGGGTAGAACGCTATGTCCGTACGATGATTGTGGAAGCTATGACAGTTGGATTGGAACGTGGGTATGTTGCCGGTGATGGAAAAGGCATGCCAATTGGTCTTTTGAAAGACCTAAAAGGTGCCGTTGTGGATGGGGTATATCCAGACAAAGCATCTGCCGGCACTCTTACATTTGAGCCAGGCCGCAAAACAATTGATGAATTAAAAGGCGTTGTGGAAAAACTGTCTATTCGTACAGTCGGAGCGAATAATGAAGAAAGAGTTCGCAATGTGGCCGGAAAAGTTGTAATGGTTGTCAATCCATTCGATAACTTTAGCATTCAAGCTAATGCAACAGTTCAAAACGCTGCTGGTATATACGTGACAAGCCTGCCATTTAATCCAGTTATCACGGAATCCATGTTTGTGCCAAAAGGCAAAGTGGTATTCTTTGTTCGCGGGGAGTACATTGCAGCTATTGGTGGAGCTATGGAAGTGAAGAAATACGATCAAACATTAGCTTTGGAAGATGCTACCCTTTATATTGCTAAGCAATATGCGACAGGTAAGCCGAAAGACAATTATGCATCACAAGTGTACACTCTTGAATTAAATGCACCTGCAGGCGCATAACCGGGGGTGATATGATTGGACATCTCTACTAATTTATTAGAAGAGTTTAAAGAACGCATGCATATTTCCCATACGAGTGAGGACGACAATTTAAAAAGATTGTTGTCCTTTTCTATTTCTGCGATAAAAAGCAGTTGTGGAGAGTTTGATATTAATGGCGAAAAGGATACTGATCAGAGAGCAAAGGAACTTATATTCGAACGTACTCGTTATGCTTACAATGATGCTCTGGAGTATTTTGATGACAATTTCTTAAGTCAAATCACAAGCTTAGGGCTTTCTTTAATACCGGAGGGGGATACTGATGCAGCCGTTTAAATATAACCCACCAAGGGTGAACACAGGAGATTTACGCACTCCCATTACGTTTTATAAGTATGGAGCAAATGAGGGTCCGGAACCTGGTGAGTCTGAAAAAGGAAATCTCTATGAGGCATGGGCCAAAATTGATAATGTATGGCTGAAAGATTTGGAGTTAGCAAAAGCAAATGGGACCTTATCCGATATCACCATCAAGATAAGAGATCCACAGGCCGATTATATTCCCAATAACAAGCATTATCTTTCAATCGATGCTCCTGAATACCGCGACAAGCGATATAACGTCAAACACGTTCAACCTGACTTGCAAAACAAAGATTTTATTACGATTGTGGCGGGGCTAACCGAATGAGTGTGAAATTGACAGGTGAAAAGAAATTGATTGCGGACATAGAAAAACATATAGGGAAATTGAAGATGCAGCAATTAAGTGATATGGCCCTAAAAAAAGGTGCTGAGGTTTTTGTCAGGGAATTAAAAAGTCAGTTTGAATCCTTTAAAGATACAGGTGCCACAATTGATGAAATGACTATTTCCGAACCAATGTGGGTGAATGGTTCCCGTACGATAAAGATTCATTGGAGTGGTCCTAAAAATCGTTATAGGATTATTCACCTGAATGAATTTGGTACAGTAAAAAATCCGAACCCAAAAGGTAAGGGAGCAATAGCCAGAGCCATGAGAAATGCGGAGAAACAATATCGTGATACCATCAAAAGGGTGATAAAGGAGGGAATCTAATGGATATGATGATGGTTATTTACAATGCACTTCTTGCTGATGAGTACATCAAAGAGCAAGCATCTGGGCGCATTAAATTTTACGAATATCCACCTACTGGTGACTTAACCGGACCATACATCGTCATCGATCCGTTAGGCCCTCCACAATCAGCAGATTATGGTGATAACGAGCCCATCACAGACGATTACCTATATCAAATTGATGTATGGACTAAAAACCGGTTAGTGACAAAGGAATTGTCCAGGCGTGTTCAAAAGTCTATGAGATCAATTGGGTTTGGTTATTTTGCTGGCGGTGTGGATGAGTACGATGAGGACACAGGTATCTATCGAGATGCTCGAAGGTATCGAGGCAAGGCTTACACAGAAGAATTCGAGATTTAAAAAACTTAAATTAGGAGTGAAGTAGAATGCCGGAAAAAAGTTATAGATCTTCCACAGGGGTAGATGAATTTTACTATGCAGCGATTGATGAAACAGGGACTGCAGTAACCCTGGGAACACCAGAACGAGTAAAGTTTTTACAAACTATCAGTATTGAAATGCCACAGGAAGCAGTGAGAGCTTATGGTGATAATCAAACGGCTGAAATTGCAGTTTCCAGTGGGAATACGACCATTACATCTGCGTTCCATAAGTTGCCTGATGAAGATAAAGCTGTACTGTTTGGATTGGAGAAAACAGCAGGAGGCTTATATTCTTATGGTTCTAACGACACACCTCCATATGTGGCTTGTGTGTTTGCAAAAACTTATGAAGATGGATCAAAAGAATGGGTAGGCTTAACGAAAGGTATTTTCATGCGCCCGAATATGGAAGGCAAAACAAAAGAAGATGGCGTTGAATTTTCTTCTGAAGAGATTTCTGCTGAATTTATGGATCGTGAAGTTGCTGGCTTCAATGAGGAAAAATCGGTTATTTTTGGTCGGGATGCTAAAGGTGTAACTGTACAGCGTGATGCATTGTTCACTGCAGTATTCGGTAAACCATATCCAGGTACATCAGTACCAGAGGGAGCGTAAGTTAAATGGCTAGAAAAAAACAAGAAGATATAGTAAAAAGTGAAGAAATAGTAGATACAGAGCAGGAAAACAACTTGGAAGATTTTCAAAAATCCGACCAAATAAATGCGGCAGGGGAAGCAGTCGAGATTAGTCAAAATGAACAGGAGTTAAGTGAAGCTCCCAAAAAATATGTTGTTATTCATGATTTTAAAGATTTGAATGACAAAAATATTATTTACATTAATGGTGACATTTACCCTCGACGTGCTGACGCTGTAATTGATGAAGAAAGAATCAAGGAACTTTCTTCATCTAAAAACAAGATTGGCAAACCACTAATCAAGGAAATCAGTGAGCAGGAGTAATCCTGCTTTTTTTTATTAGAAAAGGAGACGTGTTGAAAATGGCTAACTTGAAACGTAATATGATCAAATTGGTGAAGGAAGTAAAAGAAGGAGAAGTCATTACCGAAACATACTTAACACCTGTTTTTATCCCTTTTTCCGTAGTATATGAGGCTGTTGATATTCAAGAAGAAATCGAAAAGGAAACATTAACTGAAAAAGAATTGTTCGATAGGATGATTGATATTGTAGCCAATAAAATTTACAACAAGCAATTTTCGACCCAAGACTTAATCAATGGCCTGCATGCACCCGATGCTGCTCTTATACTTGAAGAACAAATTCTATTCGTCTCACGAGGGTACCAAAATGATGAAACAAAAAAGTATATGGAGAAGAAAGGTTAACGGATGAGGACTTTTCTCCTGCCAAACAAAAGGAATACATGGACAAACTCATCTTTGACTTAGCGAAAAACGGGAAGGACATCAATGAAGTGCTAAATATGCCTTTCCATTTCTTTATTCAAATCCTTAGCGAACAAAATAAGCCGAAAAAAGAAAAGTCCCTAATTGCCGCATTTGGAGGGTAGGGGCTTTTTTGGCATGTGAAGGGAGGGTAAATCAATGGAGAAAATTGAAGGGTTATCAATAGGACTCGGTTTAGATACGTTAAAACTCGATAGTGGATTAACTGATTTGAAAGGTAAATTAAAATTAGTTAATAGCGAAATGAAAGCCAATCTTTCTGCTTTTGATCGTGGCGATAAGTCATTAGAAAAATATGAAACTCGTTTACAAGGTCTAAATAAGAAATTGGAAGTCCAAAAGGCTATTACTGATAAGGCATTAAAAAGCTATGAAAAGATGGTTAAAGAGCATGGTGAAGGTTCCAAGCAAGCGGAAAATGCAGCAAAAGGCTATAACAATGAAGTAGCTTCTTTAAAAAATTTAGAACGCTATGCTGGCAGAGTTGGAGATGAATTAAAAAATCTCCAAAAAGAGCAACGACTTGCAGAATCCGGTTGGGGCAGAATGAACAAGCGATTAACTGTCTTTTCAGGTAAGTTGAGCAAAACAGGGCAAGAAATGAGCGAAGTCGGGCAAGGAATGACCAGCTCATTTGGTGTGGCAACTGCAGCAGTCGGAGGAGGTTTAGCCTTCGCAACAAAAAAGGCTATGGACTTTGAATCTCAGATTTCATCTATGAAGTCTGTTATGTCCCCCGAAGAAGCTGAATCGTTTGGTAAAGAGCTTGAAAATTTGGCCATAACCATGGGTGAGAAAACAAAGTATTCAGCTACTGAAGCTGCCCAGGGTATCGAAGAACTAGTCAAAGCCGGTGTATCTGTGAAAGATATATTAGGCGGTGGATTAGAAGGAGCACTAAATCTAGCAACAGCAGGTACGCTTGAGTTGCAAGAAGCTGCAGAAATAGCCTCCACAGCCTTGAATTCATTTAAAGATGATAACATCACGGTAACACGGGCAGCTGATATTCTTGCAGGTACGGCAAACGCTTCAGCTACAGCGGTAGGTGAAATGAATTTTGCATTGTCTGCAGTTTCAGCAGTTGCAAGTGGTGTGGGGCTCAACTTTGAAGAAACAAGCGCAACCCTTGGCGTATTTGCTCAAAACGGGTTAAAGGGCAGCGACGCGGGAACGTCCCTGAAAACCATGTTGCTAAACCTTTCCCCTCATACAAAGGCGGCGCGGGAGCAGTTCGACGAATTAGGATTATCAGCTTATAACGTTTCAGCAGGATATAAATACTTAGTGGACAAAGGCATAACACCAACAGAAAGAAGCGTCGAGGGCATACAGGCTGGATTAATGGAGCTTGCTAGGCAAGAAGCAGGTGCGGCTGCATCAAAAGCTGACCTAAAAAAAGCCTACGACACTGTTACGGAAGCATCAGGTTTAAATTCAAGCGCGTTCTACAATGAACAGGGCGAAATTAGATCCATGTCTGAAATTGCGGGTATATTAAAGAAATCGTTGTCAGGATTGAATGATGAACAGCGGCAAAATGCTTTAAATACCATGTTTGGATCGGATGCTATCCGAGCAGGTAACATTCTCTACAAAGAAGGCGCTAAAGGCATAGACGGTATGACCACAGCCTTAAATAAGATTAAGGCTTCAGATGTTGCTAAACAGAAGCTTGATAACCTAAAAGGTACCATAGAAGAATTAAAAGGGGCACTGGATACTGCGGGAATAAGCATCGGGACAGAACTTATTCCACCATTAAGAGATCTTGCTGAACATATTCAATCCAGTGTGGAATGGTTCAACAATTTATCGCCATCTATGAAACATACCATTGCCATAGGCGGAGCGTTATCAGTTGTTGTTCTAGGTCTAGGAACTGCAGTTGGTGTTCTTCTATCTTTATTAGGTAGCGCGGCGACAGGAATAAGTGTATTATCTGCAGGACTTGGAAAAGGTATTGGCCTGTTCGGGAAGTACCGAACTCAGACAGCACTGACGAGTACCTCTGTGAATAACCTTGGTAATTCTGCATTAGTTGCTTCCACAAAAATGAATACAGCGAATGTTGCAATGGCAAAGTCCACAAAAGGAATGGGAGCTCTACGAGGCGGTGCTGCAGCCGCAGGCGGGGCCATGACAAGGTTTGGTGGTAAATGGGGAATGGTTGCAGGAGTTGCGACTACATTTTTACCGGAAATATTAAAAGGCGGTAAAGCCGTTTTTGGATTTGGGAAGACTGCCCTTGCTTCTGCCGGTGGTATAGGTACTCTTACAAAAGGACTAGGTGCAGCCCGTCTTGGTGCAGGCGCCCTGGAAGGACCAATCGGATTATTAGCTACCATTGCTATTCCAGAACTCATATCCGGTGGTATAAAGCTATATAAACACATGAAAGAAGAGCAGATCCCTGCATTAAACGATTTTGGCAATAAGGTTTCGGATTCAACAACTAAAGCTGTTTTAGGATACAAGAAGTTGAATGACGATGCTACTGTGCAGTTAAATCTCCTATCCTCTTCAGGTAAAGCAGTTTCTCAAGAAATGGCTGATAACTTGGTAGGTACATTCAGCAAAATGGGCGGAACTATTTCAGCGAGTTTAAAGAAGGATTTTGAAGAGAGTACGACACATATCCAAGGTCTTTTTAAAGAAAGTAACTTGCTTAATGATAGTTATGAACAAGAATTACTTGGGAAAATGGAAACATCTAATCAAGAGAAATTAGACAAACTTCAAAAGTATGAAGCAAGAGTTAAAGAAATCACTGATAGAGCTGTTGCACAAAAACGCGAAACCTCCCAAATTGAAAAGGCAGAGATTAATGCAATAAAACAACAAATGATGGATATGGCCGTTAAAACTTTATCAAATGGCGAAGTTGAGCAACTAGCTATCATGGATAGATTAAAACGGGAATCTGGTAACATCTCAGCAAGAATGGCAGCACAAACTGTAGCTGAGAGTAAGAAAGCTAAAGACGGATCTATTAAAGAAGCAAAAGAAAAATTCAAAAATGTTCAAGCAGCTGCCATTCGTGAACGTGATGAGACAGGCTCAATCTCTTCTGAAGAAGCTGATGAAATAATTAGATTAGCTGAAAAACAGCGGGATAAGTCTATTGAAAAGGCAAAAAAAATGCATCAAGGTGTGGTCAAAGCATCAAAGGCACAAGCGAAAGACCATATTCACGATGTGAATTGGGAAACAGGTGAGGTTCTAACTGGCTGGGACAAGATGTTGGGCGGTGTAAAGAAGGCAGTTGATTGGTTCAAGAAAGTATTTGGACAAGGTAAAACGAAAGATACGCCTTCCTTAACGACCAATAAAAGTGTTGCAAAGCCACCTAAAGAATTAGCGTATGCAAAGGGTACGCCCAAAGGTGGGCATCCTGCTGATGGGATTGCAATTACTTCAGAAAAAGGGCGAGAATTAATACACGACCCTAAAGTTGGTACTTACCTTTCGGGTTCTCTTGGTCCAGAGCTTAGATATCTTTCAAAAGGTACAAGTGTTTTACCAAATGATAAAACTGAAAAACTATTAAAAAGTCAGGGTTTAAATGGGTATGAAAAAGGAACGGGTGACTATTTTGATTGGATGTTAAAAGGACCAAAACACCTTTTAGGAAAAGCTTTTGAAAAGTTCAATTTGAAAGATTCACTAATCCCTAGCTGGATGAACAAATTAACAGGCAATCCAATTAGTTCAATGATAAATTTGGGTGCAGATTGGGTTAAAGGGTTATTGGATAAGTTTACATTAGGTGGCGGAGGTAGCAGTAATAACCCTGTTGGTGCTGGTGTAGAACGTTGGAGAAGTACTGTCATTAAAGCTTTGTCAATGAATGGTTTACCTACATCAAAGGCTTTTCAAGATGCATGGTTACGTCAAATTAAGTCTGAATCAGGTGGTAATCCACATGCAATCCAATCATCAGGAGTAAAAGATGTCAACTATTACTCTGGAAATTTAGCTCGTGGACTCGTCCAGGTGATCCCGCCAACATTTTCCGCATTTTCATTCCCGGGCCATAAGAATTGGAAGAACGGTTTGGATAGCTTGCTTGCAGGTATGAACTACGCTAAAAGTCGATACGGTTCAAATATGCTTGGAGTTATCGGACATGGTCATGGCTATGCCTCTGGGGGTCTGATTAATAATGCTGGCATGTATGAACTAGCAGAGGGTGGTTGGCCTGAGTACGTTATCCCTACTGATCCGAGTAAACGGACAGATGCAATGAAGTTGTTAGCCTTAGCCGGTCGCGAGATACAAGGGAATAAAAGGCCAAATCAGCTGCCTAATATAAAGGGTGGAAGTAGCAACGATTACTCTGCCATTATCAATAAGCAGGAAGAACAAATTAACCTTATGACACAACAGATCCAGCTATTAACACAGCTTGTCTTAAAGGATACTGATATCTATATTGGTTCCAAACAGATATTTGATGCTAACAAGAAAGAAAATGATAAACAAGTTCGCGTTAGAAATATTTTCAAGGGGGTAGCCACCATATGACTTCAGTCATCTTCTGTGGAATTGACCTAGAAAAAGAAATAGGTTTAATAATTAATGAAATCAAGAGACCTGTTACCCCTGAAATCACCGAGACAACTCAAGATGTTCCCGGTATGGTCGGGAGCTTGTTTTTAGGCAATAACTATGGACAGAGAGTTTTTGATATTGAAATTACAATCAAAGCTCAATCTGAATCGGAAAGAGTACAAAAAATTCATCGATTAGCAGAATTGACAATGACGTTTGGTGATGGAGAATTCCCCATGATTTTCGGTCATGAATCGGATATAACTTATTATGGGCATTTTACAAATATCACAATTCCGGAACGGCTTGCCCTTACTCATTGGGCTACATGTACTTTAACTTTTTCTTGTAGTGATCCAAAAGGTTATGGGGAATACGAGACTAATGATATGACCGAAAACCCCACAACTATAACTCCAAACGGTACTGATGAATGCTATCCTACCTTTACTTGTATACCAAAGAAAGACGTTACAAAGATAGCAGTTACCGATGAGGATGGGAACTATGTTTTCTTAGGTTCAGAAGTAGACCCAGATACAGGGAACTCACCGATTGATAAAGAGCCACTAGTACTGGCTGACCCATGTAACACCCTTGCAACTTGGACTAAAATCACTAGTTCAACATTGACCTGGCCCTTAGATAACGGTGTGATTGGTGGAGAGATGACATCATCGCCTAACTCCTTGTTACCAGGTAAAACCAGTGATGGATATGCCAACTTCGGACCTCCAGCCAAAGACAAATGGCACGGACCATTACGTTTACAATGGTTACCTGGTAGTTACAATGATTACCGTGTTCGAGTTAGATTTATTAACCAGCAGAGTTATAACAGGGCGCAGGGTAAAGTTGAGATGTATTTACTAGACGCTAATGGTTCACGTATGGGTAAACTTATGCTTAAAGATAACGGTACTGAGAGTAAAGTAGTATACGCCGGGTTAAAGTTATATGGTTCGACGGATAAAGATTTATATTATGGTCCTGGTACCCTCAAAAGAGGTAAATCTAAAACCCGTACAATCAAGGTTGGTAATGGTACGAAAAAAGTTAAAGAAAAAGGTAAGACTAAAACGGTCCAACTATGGAAAACCGTTAAACTCGATGAGGATTTAGACACTAGTACCTTCACAAACTTCTACGGGTATATAGAGCTAGAGAAAATCGGAAATAAATATCGTTTTAATATAATGAAATTAGACGATAACAGTAATCCAGCATGGAAAAAACCTATCACTCAGACTTGGACAGATACCAAGAATGCATATACTAGAGATCTCGCTGGTGTAGCGTTCTATGTTGCTAAGTGGGACATATACGAAGATACCACCGTACCGGTAACCCATTATAGAAATAACGATATGAGGTTATGCGATTTAAGAGTGTGGAACATTATCGACGGTGGTGACGGTTCAGACTTATCCAAACCTACAGTGATTGCGCGCAAAGGTGATGAAGTCAAAATCAATTGTGAAGACCGAACTATTTATAAAAATGGCGACTTCTTTATGAAGAAACTATATATTGGTAGCGACTTCCCTACGATGAAAGGCGGAATTCCAAAGACCTTTGCGTTTGAACCTGATTTAGCTGACGCTGACTGGTATGTGGAGTATAGACCAACAACCAATTAGGAGGTGATGGTTAATGTATACTATTCTTAACCCAGATTTAGAAGTGGTTGGCATACTCGATATAGAGGGTAAGGGTTGTAAGTTTTATAACGACTTAAGATCCACTAAAATCGCAGATGACCAAGGAAAGATTTGGAGTGACACTTTAACTCTTTCGGTCCCTTACGGATATCGAGAAACTGAATATATGACACAGGGCTATCACCTTCTAAAACAGGGAGATGATGGTTTTTTTTATTGCTATCGAATTATTGAATGGGAAGATGATGTAATTGGCCCAACTCACGTAAAGAATGTAAATGCCATTAACCTGGTGGCCTGGAAACTAGTGCATAAAATTGTTCCGGCAAAGACATTCAGTGCTGCAAGTAGTCAAACTGCATTTGAATATATTTTGCAAGGCACTGGTGTAGAAATCGGAAATATGGACTTTTTTGGTGGAACGAAAACTCTTGAATTTTCTGCAGGCAATAATGCTCAATATTGGCTGGATCAGCTTACAAGCCAGTTCAGTGTTGAAATTCGTGGTTATGTCCAAATTTATAACGGCAAAATTATCCGGGTATTAATGGATATTGTGGAGGAGTTAGGGGAATCAACTGGAAATCGGCTGGAGTATAGTCATGACCTGGTAGGGTTAAAACGCACAGGCAGTGACAACGAAATGTATACTAAATTATTTGTATACGGCGGTACTAATAGCCAGAATCAACTTGTTACTATTGCAAGTGTCAATAATGGTCGCGAGTACATTGTGGATGAGGATGCTAATGACATATTTAACAATGGCGGGCCTTATCTGGAAGGGTACATTGTTAATGATCAAATTCTCAATCCAAGTGGTTTAATGGACTGGGCAGAAGAACAAATAAAGAAATGGAATCATCCTAAATACAATTACGAAGTTGATGTTGCTCACCTCAAGGAAAATCCGAATTTGGGTGACCATATCCAAGTAGTGGATTTCTCTATGCAACCTGAACTGATGATTTCAACCAGGACAATTCAATTAGATGAATCCGAAGCTAATCCACCAAACAATAAAGTCATCTTGGGGGAATTCATTGAAATCCTGGCTGTCACTCCACAGGATATATGGGAATTAAGAGCTAAAGCATCGCAAGCACAGCAAGCAGCAGAAGCGGCTAGAGCATATAAGCTTGATTATTTTACACCCGATGGTACCGATTTCTCTGATGAAACAAGCGAAAAACGTATTATCGTTCGTGTATATTATGGGTCTTTGAATGTGACAGAAAAGATTGCTCCGTCAGAATTCACTTGGCAAAAAATAGATTCAGTTGGTGTCCATGATTTAGTGTGGGAAGAAGCACACGCTGGAGTAGGAAACATCATAACAGTAGGACCTGAAGTTGTGGATTGTACAATTCGTTGTGAAGTCAATGTTGAAGACCTTGAGAACGCAATGACAACTCTATATGCTGAGGAAACTGATGCTGCATACTTTGCCACATTACAAATGGATGCTCCTGAAGGTTGGACTGATTTTAATAAAAGCGTGGCTCAATACGCCCAAGTCGATAATCCAAGGGGTGATATTTATTGGAGTCAGAAGTATTATGGTCCTAAGCTACATAGTGGCGATTCAGCAGCAAATATCGAAAGTTACAACATCACAAGAACTGATATGACCGGAGCAATCAAGGACCGAATGTGGTGTATAAGAGGTGGTCATGGTGCACAATTCGGAATCGAGTATATCAGCGGTAAAATGTGGATTTGGTCTTACTATAGGGATGTTGCTAATAATCAATGGCATGTTGTCAAATTCCCATATACCACTAATAAAGTGTTAGATTGGGGCGACCCTTCGATTGTTAAACTAGTAAAAACTCCATTTCCATATCGAACAAATTTAGATGACCGGAATGGATATGTGTTATTTTGTCAAGGTGTAACTGATCCGGCTATGTATGTATGTAAAAAGAGCGATATTTTAGCAGGAATATTAAAACCTATTTATTCAATGAGGGGTTCAGACGTCGACTTTTTCGGGAAAGAGCAAACGTATCAAAGCGCTTGTTTAGATTTCCCATATATGTATTTCACAAGCGGCGATTTTAGTATGGATCGTGATCAAAAAATTCTTTGGTGCGTCGATGTACGATCAAAAAGTATAGTGTATAGGATTATATATACTTTCGACAAAGGTACGATTCAAGATATAGCTGATCATCATGAGCCGGAAGCAGCCAGTGTTTATTATGATGAAACCGGTAAAAAATGGATTATCCAGGGCTTTGCTTTCGGAAATGAAATAATAGAGAGTAGTATGAGAACAAATCAATTGTTCAGGATTAATGAGCATAAAAGAGGTGAGTAGCTATTCCAAACGTAGGTAACGTAGACATCCAATTTACCAAAAGTGCTAGATATAGTTGGATAAAATACGCCGATGATTCAAGTGGTAATGGAATGTCAGATTCTCCAAATGATAAAAAATATATGGGTATAGCATATAATAAGAAAACATCGGTTAGTAGTAACAATCCAGACGATTACATTTGGAGTTTATTCCAAGGTCCACAAGGAGTCCAAGGACCTAATGGTGCTAACGGTCAACCAACTTATACATGGATTAAGTATGCTGACGATGCCATTGGTACTAACCTGGGTGACGACCCTACTAGTAAGAAATATATGGGGATCGCATATAATAAACTAACCCAGTCTGAATCTACCATTGCTTCAGACTATACTTGGTCGTTAATACAGGGACCGCAAGGTGAACAGGGACCAACTGGTTTACAGGGTATACAAGGTGATAAAGGAGACCAAGGTATCCAAGGGTCCAAAGGCGCTGATGGTTTATCATCTTATACTCACATTGCCTATGCTACAAATTCCACGGGTACAACTGGTTTCTCTGTGAGTGATTCAGCAGGAAAAACCTATATCGGTATGTATGTAGATTCAATTGCAACGGATTCTATTGATCCCTCTAAGTATAAGTGGTCGTTGATTAAAGGTGACAAAGGGGATACTGGTGCTACAGGACCTCAAGGACCAACTGGTTCTACTGGACCTAGGGGACCACAAGGGAGTGCTGGACCGACAGGACCACAGGGTCCGGCTGGACAAACTGGAAGTCAGGGACCTAAAGGAGATACCGGTGAAAGGGGTCCCGAAGCTGACGAGTCTATGCTCTTCGGTAAAAACAGTAACTTCTACGATTGGACAGGGGTGTTGCCTGCGGGATATTCCGGACTAACAGGTACGGCGCCTACAAAGGTAGCTTCAGACAATTCTTCTGGAAATGCTGCTCAGTGGACCGTTGCTGATGGAGTACAGGGATATATAAGTAAATCGGTGACAAACGTACCTTACAGTCAGTACTTGTATCTGGAAGTCACTTTCAAATTAGTGTCTGGAACTATCGATAGCGCTGGTGTTCTTGTAAGAATGGAAGCCACTGCCGATAGCGATACGAGGATAGACTTTAAGAATTACGTTCCTAACCCAGTGTTGAACAAGTGGTATACAATCACAGAGGTTATTAAACTACCATATTCCAGTTCACCAGCAGGATATACAGGTTACACGATTTATCCAATGGGTGCATGGGCTAGTTTCAGACCTATCACAGCTAAGACAATCCAGTTTGATTCCGTTAGAGTACGACCAGCTACAGATGGAGAACAATTCGGTTTTGAAAATGGACTACTAGTTAATGGTTGGGTTAAGACTGGAACGGTAACTATTGACGGTGGAAAGATTGCTGCGGATTCTATCACTTCTACCCAAATCAAAGTAGGTGAACTTTCGGCCCTTTCTGCTAACTTAGGAACCGTTACAGCTGGGGATATTACAGGGGTGAATATTTCTGGTTCGACACTAAAAATATCGAATACTCCAATCTATTCTAATGGGACCACCTTTGTACAAATGAAAAACGGGGAAATCTTTGTAACAGATGTAAACCCGGACACCGTAAACCGCGCGAATGCCGACGATGTTCGCATTAATAGTGGTGCTATATGGATGACGGGCCATGATGCTGCCGGGATCGGAATATATGAATTAGATCTTGCACCAAAATATATTCTATTTACCGAACTTAACACAGATAATACTCTTAAATATCAAACGAATATTAGGGCCGAGTTCTTGGAAAGTCCCAAAGTAACCACCGAGGATTTAACGGTAAATGGTCTGACTAACCTTACCCAACTAAGGGTAGATGGTCCGGTCACCATTACCGGTTATGTTACTATGCCGGGCGGTATCGGTGGGGATATAGATATGCACAATTATAACCTGAACAATGTAAATCATATTACTATCAACGATTACGGCGGTAATGAAGGTATTGAGTGGTTAGGCGGTAGTGGGTGGAAACTGTTTGAGTCGCCGGATGATGCGTCTAATAATACAGGTGCTTTCCAGTTCTTCACCGGGTCTACTAGACGTTTCACAATAGGGACCACCGGTAATGTTTACGCCACCGGTACCATGTTCAGGATTCAAGGGAGTGGTGGAAGTTATGAAGCTGAAGGCAGGTTGTCTTTACTGAATAAAACAGGTTTAACAGAGTTGCATCTAAGTTCTGATTCTACAAGCCCATTCATTCAGTCGCTAAACGTGTACAACCGTACTTATTCCTATGCTGCTAATATGTACGTAACAAGTAATGGAGTAATAGGACGTGCAACTTCCGCCACCAAGTATAAGCTTGAAATCGAGGAATCGGCGGTAGATCCGCATAAGATATTGAACCTAAATCCTAAAACGTGGTATGACAAATCAGCTACGGAGGCCTATGCAGCTACACTGACAGCTGAACAGGCGGGGGAAATAGTGGATTGGGACGAGGTTGATATTCCGGCACTATCAAGGATTCCGGGGCTTATCGCAGAAGATGTTATAGAGGCAGGACTTCCGGAATATGCTTCATACGGCGAATTCAAGGAAGACGGAACACGCGAAGTAGAGGGGCTTATGTATGACCGTCTTTGGACTTTGCTTATTCCTATTGTTCGGGAACATAAGGGAGAAATCGCTTTACTGAAAAATAGAATCGCACAATTAGAAACTGCTGTTTAAATAAGAAATCAATTAAAATTAAAAATTGCCTGGGAGGAAACAACAATGAAACAAGTATTAATCAAAAATATGTATTTACTATCAAGTGTAGAGTTATTATATGGAATGACTTTAAGAGGTAAAGAATCTCGTCATAGATCTAAATTGGTAAGGATTTTAAACGAGAAGGTTAAAGAGTTAGGTGAAAATGAGATTGAATTGATTAAAGAATATACTGGTGTAGATGAAAATGGAAATCCTAAAAGGAATGAACAAGGTGATTTTCATGTTGGTGATGTATTTAAATTTAGAAAAGAGCAGCAAGAATTACTGGAGGAAGAAATATTTATTGAAGGTGAAGGAAACATGGAAATGATTAAAACGGTTAAGGAAATATTATCTAATTATGACCAGGAAATTGGTGGTAAAGAAGCTGATGCTTTTGATTACCTTTGTGAAGCCTTTCGGGTAGATGAAGAAGATCTGGAAGAACAGAAAATAGGATAGGTAAGTCATGTAGGGACCAACAATAGGGGTCTTTTTTTTTATGGAAAAATAAAATCGGCAAGGAGAGATATCCTTGGAAATAGGATTTGGGGTTTTAACAACGGCCATTGGGCTCTTATGCACAGTCACTGGGCTTGTGATTGGATTTTTCACTTTTAACAGGAATAGGGATAACGACGTTAAAAATGATGCTACAGAATCGGCAATCATCAGAACAAAGTTAGATAACATTGGTCAATCAGTTGATTCAATTAGGATTGACTTTAAAGCAAGTGATCAACGTTGGACTGCATTATCAGAAAGAGTAATTCGAAATGAAGAAAGTACAAAACAGGCTCATAAACGAATTGATAAAATTGAAAATAAGGGAGAGATTTAAAAATGGAAAACGAAGTCATGAAACAAGTATTAATTTTTACAACTATATTGGCACCAATCGTAGCAGCAATGGTTCAGGTGGTTAAACAGACGGTTACTTTGCCAAACAATGTACTGCCAATCTTAAGCTTGGTAATAGGTCTGGGAGTAGGTTCAGTTGCCTTTCCCTTCACAGATATGGATATTGTATTAAGGTTATGGGCCGGGGCTTTCGCTGGTCTAGGTGGAACGGGCCTTTATGAGTTAGTTGCCAAAAGAGAAGGAACTTCAAAATAAGCTGCCCATTGGGTGGCTTTTTTGTATGAATTTAAATTAAAAGGAGACGATGGAAAATGACAGTAGTATTGCAAAGGTTATTGGATCGTTCAATTAAAAATATGGGTTCTGGTATGAATTCAGTGGTGAAAGCCTCAGCTTTAGAAATGATTAAGCGTGCCTATAAAGAAGGGATTTACGCACAAATCAGCGCAGGTTATCGCTCCATGGAAGAACAGGCGGCTCTATTTGGCCAAGGTCGTTTTTTTAGCTACAAAGGTAAAAATTATAGCAACCTATCCAAGCCAAAGGTGACAAACGCTTTGCCAGGGCAATCTTTCCATAACTTTGGTGTAGCAGTTGACTATTTCCTTGTAAGTGATGACGGTAAAAATGCCTTGTGGACTATTAACACTAAATGGAAACGTGTAGCTGCCATTGGTAAGGAATTAGGTTTTAAATGGGGTGGCGATTGGACAGGCTTTAAAGATTATCCCCACTTGGAAATGACGGGTGGATTAACCTATTCACAGATGAATGCAGGGAAAAAACCAAGTCTTTCTTTGAAGTTCAATACCGAAAATGAAACTGTTGTTACAGTGCCTCCTAAAACTGAGGTCGCTTCTGAGGTTAGTAAGGATCCATCCAAGAACAAAGGTAAAGGTGATGCTACTATTGTTTCCATTCAAAAAACGTTAAATAGCCGTTATAAAGCTGGTCTTATTGTTGATGGAATTAATGGCCCTAAAACCAAATCATCACTTATCAAAGCTCTACAAACAGAACTCAATAAGCAATTCAATAAAAGGCTAGTTGTGGATGGAAAGTGGGGGGCTAAGACCAAGGCTGCCATCGTCACTGTCCAAAAAGGTGCAAAAGGCAATCTTACATGGATCCTACAGGCTGCACTGTACACTGAAGGATATAACCCTGGATCACTTGATTCTATCTTTGGAAAAGGTACAGAATCAGCATTATCTAAATTCCAAAAAGCCAAAAGGATAACTGCCGATAAGAAGGCAGGCAAAGGTACCTTTACTGAATTGTTTGCAGATTAATAAATAGCCCTTACTCGTATCGAGTAGGGGCTATTTATTTAATCAAGTTCAACTAGTATTTCATCTATAATTTCTGCTAATAATTCAACGCTCCTATTTTCTTCTTCAATTGTATTTTCTACCCCTCCAATTTGAAGGAGGAGTGAGTTCGCAAATAAGTCTTGATTATAAAATTTTTGTTTATAAGCATTTCTTGTTTGTGATACTTTCAGTAAGACTCCCCTAGAAAGTCCAGGATACTTCTTTTCTAATTTTTGATGAAAGAGATTTGCGATTTTTCGGTTTTCTTTAAAATTAGGACTGTTTTCCGATACAACAAATGACACACTGGCTACATCTTTTCCATCTATTCTAACGGTTGTAGCATCTTTTAGTTGAGTATCTCTGTGAATATCTATAATTAATTTTAAATTCTTATTTTTATCAAGAACAGTTTGTACTTCTTTCCCTGAAATATCGTATATGTTTGAGTAATCTAAATCACGGTCACGAACTATTTTGTCAAAATCCGTGGTGCTGTGCAATACATTAATATTTTTTTTCTTTAATTCACTAGTTAGTTCTGCACCTACCATCGTAATATTTTTTTTATTATCTAATGCTTTATCCGGATTTTTATTATTAAGTAACGGCGTAAAGGATTCCGTGGTATGGGTGTGGTAAATGAATACAGAAGGATTTTTATTTGAAGCAGTCATGCTTTCCTCATTATTTTTAGGAATGGCAGACATTACAGTATGGTATGAATTTACAATGTACTGATTTCCTCCAAAAAGGAAAGTCCAGGCAGTTAGCGCCACTGTTGCAATAACTACAGACCAATAATAAGAAAGCTTCTTAATTTTACTTACTTTCCTTATATGATTAGCCTTTTTAACTAATAAGTGTCTTGTATCATTCACAAACTCTGTTCTTGGATTTAAATTCGTAGAGCGTTTAATCTCTTCAAAAATTTCATTATCATTTTGCATTCTCAAAAACCTCCTCTATTGAAAGATTAAGTTTCTTTCTTAATAATTTTAATGCTCTATGGTAATCGACTTTGACTTTTGCTTCGTTACATTGCAATATTGTTGCGGTTTCCTTAATCGAAAATTCATTTATTCCCCTTAGAATGACAATACTTCGATACGTAGGCTTTAATGACTGTATAGCCTGTTGCAATACTTTTGTTCGTTCATTATCTTGTAGAATCTCATCAGGAATTTTCCTATTTGAAACAAGTTGTTTAAAAAAGCTATCTTTAAATACAGCGTAAAATCTTTTTTTTCTGTGGTGGTCAATTGCAGCGTGTTTGGCTATGGAAAGTATCCACGTTTTTAATGTGCATTGCTTGTTAAATTTAGATTGAGATTGTAGTAACCGTATAAAAACATCTTGGGTTAAATCTTCAGCATCGTTTTGGTTCCCAGTAAAACAAATCAAGAACTTATAAACATCTCGATAATACTTGTTATAGATTATCTCGATACTCTCGTCTAAATTATCTTTATCAAGCAAAAATACCCCTCCTTTTTTGTGTTCAATTATTAATCGAATAAGAATCCAAAAAGTTACAATATTTAAGGGAAAAAAAGATATTAATTTAAAATAATTTAGAATTAATTATAAATAGGTGCATAGCGTTGAATTATTTCGAGGGAATAAATTTACTAGTAACAAACCATTCCATAACTTTAATGAACTAACCTGCTTATTTGTTCAAAAAATCAATATTTCTCTTGTCCGAACTTATTAGAGGAAGGAATTTTTTTCTGTCTTTTGTGGGAACGGTTGTTCGTATATAATGGATAAAAAGGAGGGATATTTCGGATGGGTACAATTCGTGATAGAGGGCTTGTTAAATGGCAATCAGTATTGATTATGCCAGAACATAAAGCTTTAAGTAAAAAAATGGGTGAGGTTGATTATTTCTTAAATAAAAAGCCAGTCCTTGATGAATACCAGGTTGAAGAGATTGAAAACAACATTCATTATGCAATGGAATATCATTTACCAATAAGGTTTACATTACATAATGAGGGAAATAATGATTCATCATGGGATTCCTTTATTAATTTTTTTATATTAGATTTCATTTACATCATCACTATAAAACATTCTCAAGGTGATTATACATGGTAACAATAAAAAAATGATTACTTATGCTCTTAACCGAATTTTAGTGTATGTATTAAATTCGAAAAGGGAATTAACTTGATAATAAGAGAGGGGCAACGGTCGCTGATGATCGGTGGACCAATAAAAAACAGTAGGTGATCACCCAAATATATTTGACCACCAACTGACCACATAATAATAATTCAAAGGTGAAAAAACTTAATAGAAATTTGTATATTGGTTATATAAAACCTTATTAAATCAACCAATATGAATCAGTCTGAAAAAGTACGAAAGGCAAAGATATGTTTAGAAC
>NZ_JBIWEU010000027.1:0-44623 GCF_044762675.1 Peribacillus sp. NPDC096448
CAGGCACTCGCTTTCCGCGGGCGGGCGGGAGCCTCCTCGGCGCGCGCCTGCGGGGTCTCCCATGCCACGCTTTTCCCGCAGGAGTCTCGTACCTTACATTCCAATCAACTGAAACGTTTACTAGATTACCCTTCATGTTTTTTACTGAAATCAACTGGAATTTTTTTTGTCTACAGCTTGAAATACTTAAGTATTTTCACCATTCAGGACGACTTTTACACCTTTACGTTTTTTTACATCATCTTAATGGGACCGACATGGCACTAAGTTAAAATGTTAATGGGTAACGAATAAGAATGGGGGGATTGGCATGAAGGTTGAATTACATTGTCATACGAACGTTTCAGATGGTTCCAGTTCTTTTGAAGAACTATTGGAGGTTGCAAAAAGGGAGAGCATTGGCCATTTAGCGATTACGAATCACGATACAACAATGAGAATGCAGGAGATGGTGGAACGGGGTAAGGAAATGGGAATTGAAATCATCCCCGGTATCGAAGTTTCCGGTTATGACTTTGCAAGAGGAAGGCGTGTACATATTTTGGGCTATTTTGTTGAGCCTGGTCATAAGGCACTTGAGGATCTATGTAATCCACTGATTGAAAAAAGGAATGCAGCTTCTGAAAAAATGGTGGAACGGCTGATTCATGCAGGATATCGAATAACTTGGGATCAGGTATCTAAATTCAGGGGAGGAACCGGCGTTTATAAACAGCATATCATGCTAGCACTAAGGGAATCGGGGTATACGGATTCTATCTATGGAGATTTGTATAAGAAAATCTTCAGTCGCGGCCAAAATGGGGAAGAGCCGGGCATTGCCTTCATTCCTATGGAGTATATGGATGCCATACTGGCTGTGAAGGCGATTCGTGCTGCCGGAGGCGTCCCGGTCCTTGCTCACCCTGGACAATACGGGAGCTTCGAAATTATTCCCGATCTTGTAGAAGCAGGGCTTGAAGGGATTGAAGTTCTTCACCCGCATCATGGTCCTGCAGAAGAGGAAAGAGCGATTTCATATGCAGATCAATATAATCTCATTAAGACAGGAGGTTCGGATTTTCATGGGGATTATGGGGAGAAGACGATTCGGCTTGGCAGTATGAGCCCTGGAACGGAATGTGTGAATGCTTTGAAATTAAGGAAAAAAAGCATGGCCATTAATGATGTGGTATTGAAAAATATCGATCTATGAACAGGAATTTTGCTGAGAGAGCGGCATGCTTACATGCTGGATTTGGAATTTGAAAGGCTGAACATGCAGGATGTTCTATTGAAAAGATTCATAAAATAAGTACTTCCTTTCGTTCTGGTATTTGACCAGGACTTTTTTTTTACAAGAAAATCATGATAGCTTCATATTTTCTCATTACACTGGCAGTAACAAGGAAAAAGGGTATTAGGGAGATCGAATATTTAAAGGGGGATTTCTGTTGGCGGAAAAAAACTTTTTAGTGGATCATTTGATATCTGAAATTAAGAGTGGGACCTTTCAATTGGATAAAAAGTTACCTTCAGAGCATATACTCGCCGATCAATTTAATGTACCAAGAATGGTGGTCAGGAAAGCATATGAACAGCTTCAAGATTTAGGCTTTATCTATTCGAAGCAAGGTAAGGGAAGTTATGTCCAGGAAACCAAGAAACAAATTCCGTTAATACTATCCGGAGATGTCAGTTTCACCGAGAAAATGAAAGAATTCCAGTTTTCCTTTCAAACGAGTACTATTTTTTGCGAAGAAATTTCTTATGATCAGAAGATTTTTCAAAGCCTCGAGGTGGAAAGTGATGACAAGGTCTTTAAAATTGGCAGGCTTAGGTTAATGGACGATTTCCCGATTGCTCTTCATACATCTTTTGTAGCAAAATCAACATTTCCTGAAATAGAAAAGGACGGTCCGGATATGACCTCCATGTTTCAATATTACCGGCAGCGTGGCTTTGTAGAATTCGGATCCAGCAGGAGCACGCTGAATGTGATTTTTCCCACTCTTTTCGAACGGGATATTTTGCAGTGTTCAAGTTTAATTCCACTTTTGCAAGTGCAATCATTATGCCGGGATAAACGGAGTAATCAAGTCCTTGAGCACACGGTCATAATCTATCGGAGCGATTGTTTCACATATGTTATATAAAAACTTCCATTCAAGATATCGATCGAATTCACTAGTAAATGCCCTGAATTCACGAGTAAAAATACGAAACTCACGAGTAAATGTCCCGAATTCACGAGTAAAAGTCCGGAACTCACGAGTAAATGCCCTGAACTCACGAGTGAAGCACGAAATTTGAATAGGCAGGCCCGGCTTTAACAAATTTCATACAAAGATTTACTCTTTCTTAACGTACGTTCACTTGGCAACAAGATACATTGAAGGTGTTAGCTTGAAACCAAAACATTTGGAGGCCAATGGAATGAGAAGAAGGGAAAGAACCGAAATTTTGATTCAAGGCTCTGAGGACATTGCGAAGGAATTTGCCAAGGAAATAGCAATGAAATATAAAGTTACCGTCATTCAAAAGCCAGAGAGTGCCCTTGTGTTGCTAAAGACAAGGGAGACGGCAAAAAAGAGCTTGTTTTATCTAGGGGAAATGCTGGTGACAGAATGCACGGTCCAAATCCAGGATTCAATCGGGATTGGTATCGTTAAGGGACAGCGGGAAGAACTGGCACATAGTTTAGCGATCATTGATGCCGCTTATCAGGCTGATCTTGGCGAAACAAGATTATGGTCACATGTTTTAGAAAATGAGAAGAAGAATATCCAGAAAAATCTTCAAGAGCTTAATCGATCAATCTTAAGAACCAAGGTTAATTTTGAAACAATGGATGTTCAATAAGAGGGGGGAAAGCAATGAATTTGGATGTAGTTCATGATATACAAACTGTTTATAGAAAGCTTGTAACGGCGACTTCAAGACCTGGAACTTTAGTGGTTATGGAAAGGGAAGCCAGGACGTTGGATGTTCAAATGGAATGCTTATCTTCGACCATCCTGCTTGCACGAACGGTACTCGACCCTGAAGTGTCCTTTAAGGTCATTTCAAAGGCGGAGGGGGCGGTGACAAGAATGATTAATCAGCTTACTTATTCAAAGCCTGTCGATTTGCCGGAAGCGGATTTTATTTTTATTTTACATGATGCCTCCGACGAGCAAATAAAGGAAGCATTGAATAAAGCAAAAGTAGGGAATCTATTGAACCCTCATGAATCGGCGATGATCATTCTAGAAGTACCGGATGTAACAAAAGGGGACGCAATGATCCTTTCAGGACCGGGAATTCAAGAGGAATCATTCATGAGCCTCCCGAATGTCTCCGCCTGGCTGGGTGCAAGGAACGAAAAAAACATAGAATTCCCGTTAGGAATCGATCTGTATTTTGTTGATCAACAAGATCGTTTAATAGCTTTGCCGAGAACGACTCAAATCAGAGAAAATGGGGGTGAGGTTATATGGGATATGTTGCAGTAAAGGGCGGAACAAAGGCGATTGAGGAATCCATCAAACGCTTAAAGTATGAACGGGTCAAAAAAGGGACGGCCATAGAGCTGCATAAGATAGAGGCCGGGATGAGAGGGTTGATTGATCAGGTTATGTCGGAAAGCAGTTTGTATGATCAATCACTGGCTGCACTTGCCATTAAACAGGCTGAAGGCAATCCGGAAGAAGCTGTTTTCCTATTGAGGGCCTATCGATCCACTTTGCCGCGAAAACATGTTTCACGAGTGATCAGTTCTGAAAATATGAAAGTGGAACGGCGGATTTCAGCTAGTTTTAAGGATGTACCTGGCGGACAGATTTTAGGTGCCACGACCGATTATACACATCGTTTACTAGATTCGGGGCTGGAAAATGAATCGGATATAAGCATTCAAGATTGGTTACGGGCTTTTCAAGAGGAAGATCATTCAACAGAAAACCAAAACGATTTGGATATGGCTGATTTAAAATCCCTGCCTAAAGTTTTGGATTACTTAAGAAGTGAAGGCTTATTAGCAAGCTGTGAAAATAATGATTTGCAGCCTAGGGATGTTACAAGGAAAAGTCTGGAGTTTCCTTCAATGCGGAGTGAACGCCTGCAAATTTTGACAAGAGGCCAAACAGGTGCAGTGACATCACTTGCTTATGCAGTCATCCGTGGATATGGTGCACTGCACCCGACAGTAGGGGAGCTGCGTGTAGGCAAGCTGCCCGTCCATCTCGATCTCGGCGCCTCTTGTTTCCATGCTGCCAACATGTCTGTGCATGAGCCCAGTAGATTACCGGGTTCATGCCCTCAAGGTTTCCTAATTAAATAAAGTGTCTAACTTTTTGGGTTCACTTCAGACGTGGTCTCTTTATTTGTTTGCAAATCGTTGTCTCGGGCTGATTCTCTAATGATGTCATTGTCATGAAAGGTTTATATAAGGGCGGACTTTATTTCTTGTATCTGTTTGATATGCCTTTGTTCATGTAAGGATAATAACTCAATCCATTGATCCAATGAGAGGTCCCCGAATAGGGGATGCTTGGCTTTCTTTCTATTTAACAAGATATCTGAATCCATATCATAAAGAACCTGTAATAATCGATCCCTTGATTCTGCCAGCAAATCCATAAGGCCCGATAATTGAAATGGGGTTGAAGAGGGTGTAATGACCTCAGGGGATGAGTATTTCCTTGTTCTATCAGTAACGAAGTAAATGTTTTTTTGAATGATATTATTAAAATCCCTTTCCCGAATGCCATTTGCTATAACTTCTGTAAAAACCTGCTCCGTGAGATATAAATGATGGCAAATTTGGGCGATGTTCCATACTTCAGGCACAGGCTTATGGTGGAGCATTTTTTCATCCAACTCCGTAATTTCCTCAATTAACTGTTTTCTTGATTCAAATAGCAAATCATACTCGATATAATTCATGAGAACTCCCCTTTTGTGACACCCCCATATGAAAGCATCACTGAATTTTTTGATATAGGAAAAAACAAAGGGATATCGACTGCATGACAAATGCAAAAAACTACGGAAAAAACACCTGATTTAAAGTGGATGCATGGTGATTGAATGAGTGTGACACAACGTCATTTAGGTAAAATTGTTAATATGATTTCATAGGAAACTGCATTGTATTTGAAGCTTTGATACCCTAATGCCTATGCACAATAGTCAAGTTTATGCCTGCGCTCAGTATGTTAGGCTTCAAAAACAAGAATGCGATGTCTAGGGCTTCATCTTTTGCACCGAAAAATGTAAGTTTAGTGAACCAAGCTTAGTGGATCCAAAAGGGAAGGATTAGCCATTCGGAAAATTCAGAATGGAACATATTGCATTTATCATTACATTAGGACTGCTTTGTTGCAATAAAAAAACAGTAGAAATCTATGCCATCTGCTGTAATTGGGTTAACAGTCGCTCGGGGATCGTCGCTATAGCGGGATATGGGCATTTATCTTAGCTATACATCCGGTACTCTATGAGATTGCTATCATGTTAAAGGGGAAAAACTCTAAGAAGTTGGCAATGAAATTGGTGATATCTGAATTATAGCACAGTTAATATTTCCCTAGAAATGGTTATATGAAAAAAGATGGAAGGTTTCCGCATCGCCTTTTTGCTAATTATATTGGATAGACTGCCAATAAGAAAAGTTGCTAACGCAATGGGAAGCTTATAAACTGAAGGTAGAAAAAATCAACTAGGATGGTGAATGCAATGGCTAAAACAATAGTTGAAAAACTGAATTTACATAAATATGAACGGGTGGCAGTCCTGAATCAGCCAGCCGGGGCGGATTATTTAGCAGAGCTGCCGGATTACGATACAAAGCTTACTGAAAGTGCCTATGATCTTATATTTGCCTTTGTATTGGATTTGGAATCCTTAAAGAGAATCGTGGATAAGGTGATCGAGAAAAATCATTTGAGTAAAAACGGCTATATTTATTTGGCGTACCCGAAGAAGGGGAATAAAGAATATGCTACATATATTCATCGTGATGATCTGATGCAAGGCCTTGGTGCGGATGATGAAGGTTATGTTGGCTCGAGTGACCTGAAGTTTGCCCGTATAGTTGGGTTGGATGACGTCTTTACGGTAGTCGGACTGAAAGAAGATTCGAAAAATAGAAACCGTCCATCTACCAAAGCAAGCCAATCAGTAGATGATTATATCGAAATGATTTCTGAAATTGAGAAAGATTTGCAGGATTCCCCTGATTTGCTTGCGTTCTATCAATCACTTACCCCAGGGTATCGGAAGGATTGGGCCCGTTACGTGTATAGTGCAAAACAAGAGGCAACACAAGTGAAACGGCGCCAGGAAATGAAAATGATTTTAGGAGAAGGTTACAAGAGCAGGGATCTATATCGAAGAAATAAATGAGGGTGGGGAATGTCTTCCATTCTCTTTTTTTCTTGTTCTGTTCATCCTATCAAAAGCATATACTAGACCGAATCCAAACTTAAATCGTAATAATTATGATTTGTGAGGTGGTTAAATATGCTTTTGAAACGCTACACGGGAAACGTGCTGTTATTGATTTTGCTGTTTTTGCTGCTGGCATTCTTTTTTCTAGGCGATGTGTTCATTCCCAAAGCCATTGATTTCTCGGACTACCCGATGCTTCACTCTGTGTTCGTCGTGTTTTTGGGATTGTTTTTAGAATCGATTCCTTTCCTGTTCCTGGGGGCCATTGCTTCATCGTTCATCCAGTTGTTCATCAGTGAAGAAATCATTCAGCGGATGATACCCAAAAGACCCCTGACGGCCATTTTTGCCGCGATAGCGGCGGCGCTGATCATTCCGGTTTGCGAATGTGCAATCATCCCGGTTGTCCGGAGATTGATTCAAAAAGGTGTCCCGGTCCATGCAGGTGTGGTCTTGCTCGTAACAGCCCCAATATTGAATGTCATCGTGTTCGGCTCAACTTACTATGCGTTCCAAAATAATCCGGCCATTCTTTATGGAAGAGTCATTCTCTGTGTCCTGACGGCCATAATCGCAGGCTTATTCATTCATATATTCAGCACTAAAGATGTGGTGAAAGAGGACAAGCTGGAACTGGTACAAGGGCATGAACATGATATTCAGTCCAGTAAATGGACAAGTTTCATTGAACATACTTCGCAGGAATTTTTTATGGTCGGCAGATACTTTATCATCGGGGCCTTGTTTGCCAGTGTATTTCAGGTGTTCATGGATCGGTCCGTAATGGCCGATATTGGTCAGGCACCAATAAAAGGCACGGCGTTGATGATGGGAATTGCGTTTTTGCTTTCACTCTGTTCATCAGCTGATGCATTCGTTGCGGCCTCCTTTTCCCATAGTTTTCTGCCAGGCTCCATACTGGGTTTCCTTGTATTTGGTCCCATGCTGGATCTGAAAAATGTTTTGATCATGATGTCCTGTTTTAAACGGAGGTTCGTCATCACGTATGTCTTGCTTATTTTCGCAGTCGTCTTCAGCCTATGCCTGATTGCAGGCGGATTGATCAGTAAGGGGGGCTTCTGATGAAACGCTTTTTTATCCAAAGACTTGAAGGATTACTGCTGCTTGGATTGGGTCTCATGATCTTTAAATTGTATGTTTCAGGATATTTAACGAAATTGATTGCACCCAAAATGGTTCCATATGCATTGGCCGCACTTTTTGCTTTTTTAGTGATCAGCCTTCTCCGAATGAAAAAACAAAAACAGGGTGAACAACATTGTGATTGCGGATCGAATGGAAAGTCCTCTTCGTCCGCACTGGTCCTGAAATACAGTTTGTTCTTCATTCCGATTCTTCTGGGCTTCATCCTGACCGATTTTACATTAAGCGGGGAAGTGCTGGCGAAAAGGGGGATGGCGAAGCAGCAGACACAGATGGTAAGTTCATATGAATCAGGGAAACATGCGAATGGGGAGCAAATCTCCGTAACCGATGATAATTATTTTGAAGTACTGGATGATTTACTGAACAACCTCGATACGATCGAGGGAAAGGAAATAGAGATTTCGGGGTTCATATACCGTGAGGATACATTTACGAAAAAACAAATGGCCATCTCCCGCCTCTCCATGTCCTGCTGTGTGGTCGATGCGACGTTATACGGATATATGGTAAACGGGAACGTGGAAGGAATGAAGACGAATGATTGGTATACGATTACAGGGACATTAAAAAAAGGAAGCTATAAAGGGGAACCCGTACCGGTGATCGATTTAAAAGAGTCGAAGAAAATAAAGGCACCCGAAGATGCTTATTTATATGAAAATGTACAAATCATTCAGTAGAATTGGAAAACCTGGCAAAAGGAAGTTTTGCCGGGTTTTGGTGCCGAAAGAGGTAAATTGCCAGTGCGAAGGCATCCTTTTCATGTAAAAAGGCCATATATCCCCTCATAAGATACATTCCGCTTGTGTTTACACCGCCGAATGGCAGAAAACGTTGGCGGCGGGAATTCTCTTCAAATTCATATTGAAGGCATACATTGATTTGATGGGCACCTGGTTCTCTGTTATTCATACTATAGGGATAAAGAACAGGAAGAAGTTATGCCATGTATGGGCATGATATGCATGAAGGTGAGTGGAATAGACAGCAGGATAAGTTGATTAACCAGCTTGAAAAGGGGATAAATGGCGAGTATAGTGCATCCAGTGTTATGAGAAATTGGCAGCATTAGCGCCTGATGAAAAACAGAGGAAACAAATCATTGAAATAAGGGAAGATGAAATAAAGCATTTTCAAGCATTCACCCGAATTTACAACAGTTTGACCGGGTTGCAGCCACAGCCTAAAGTGACGGAAACATGCCCGGACTCCTATGCGGCCGGATTGGAATTTGCCGTTCAGGATGAACAGGAAACCGTGGATTTTTATCTGGATGTCGCAGATGGTGAGGCTGATAGAACCATTCGAAAGGCGTTCAGGCGTGCTGCCGCCGATGAACAAAACCATGCCGTTTCGTTTTTGTTTTACTTGGTTAAACTGAGAAGTTGATTCATTCGTAAGGAAAGTTGAAAAAAGCCAGGAAAATAGCCTGGCTTTTTTTACTTTGACAGCTCCTGGTTCATCAATGTAGTACTTTTTCGTTGTCCTGGCGAAATCGTCAAAGAGATGATTCCGCATAAGAGTAATCCGACCCCAATCCATGACATGGGGGCCAAGCTCTCCCCGACAAGGAAGACACCGAGAAGAGCGGCTGTCAGCGGCTCTGCGAGTGATAGCGAAACCGCTGTTGATGAGGGAACGGATAATAGCCCTTTATTAAAAAATAAGTAGGCGGCGGCTGTAGCAAGAAGTCCAAGGTGAAGGCTGACGGCCAGCCCATTCATTGTACCGGTCCAGCTGATATCGAGTATGAATAAAGCGGGTGCCAACAGAAGGGCGCTAAAACTGAAGATGACAGCGGCAGTTGCTTCTGGAGGTTGCTTATCCAGGATTCTTTTACTGACCAGTGTGTATACCGTAAAAGAAGCTCCAGCCCCCAGCGCAAGCAGCGCACCTACTGGATCGATGGTAACTGAACCTTGGTTGGAAAAAAGCAGTAAACATCCGGCAATCGATAAACCTGTGGCAATCCACCAGCTTGTTGATGGCCGTTTTTTACTGAACAGCCATTCAAGGAATCCGGCGATGATGGGGGCGCTGCTAAGTGTAATGATGGTGCCGATGGCAATTCCGGTCATGCTGACAGCCATGAAAAATAGCGGCTGGTAACAGGCCATGCCTAACGTGGCTAAGATGGTTTCTTTCATTGGCCAGTTGTACCGCGTTAATTTTTTTTGCCAGATTGCAATGAGCAATAAAGCGGCCCCGCCGACTGCCAGGCGGACGGCACCTATTGCAATGGGATGGGCTCCATCGGGGGCGAATGACTGGGCTGTTCCGGTCGTTCCCCACAGCATTGCACCAAGGATGACGAGTAAATAGGGGTATTTTTCCTTCATGGAAGTTCTCCTGAAATAAAGATTTACTATTCAGACTATATGATTGTACCGATTAAGTCAAAGGGGCCATTTGTTCGGGAGCACGTAACATAGTATAATGGCCTTACCATGGAAGGGTGTAAGGAGGGATAATCTTGTCTTCAGGTAATCGAAACAATCAAATTGGACCGCCGCGGTTTGCTATTGCCATTCACTCTCTGGTTTGGCTCGCACAAAGCGAAAAGCTCCTGACAAGTTCGGCAATCGCCTTAAAGGTGAAGTCACACGCCACTTTTTTAAGAAGGGTGATGGCACAGCTTGCAGCTGCGGGAATTGTCGAAACAAAGGAAGGACGGGAAGGCGGTTATAGTTTGAAGGTGCCTGCATTTCAGCTTACTTTGGCGGATGTGTATCAAGCGGTACGGCCGGAATGTCTTGTTTGTATGGAAACGAGCGAATGCGGTGAGGTCGGGAAACAGCTGGATACGGCTTTGGAGGAGATCATGAACGAAGCCGAAAAGGAAACATTGCTCCTGCTAAAGGGCTATACATTGGAAGAATTCATGAAAAAAGTCGACTTCACCAATTTTGAAAATGAGTGTCTGGGGTAATATCCTTGCAAGAGGATACCCAGGATTATATAATGTGCTTAATGTGATTGCATTTGAAATGAGGAGGTATTTACATGAAGGTGGAAATTTGGTCGGATTATCAATGTCCGTTCTGTTATATAGGAAAGCGTCGATTCGAAGAGGCGTTAAAGCAGTTTGAAAATAAAGATCAGGTAGAGGTTTCATTTCGCAGTTTCGAGTTGAACCCAGAGGCTGAGCGGGATATCAACATGACGCAAAATGAAATGCTGGCCAAGAAATACGGAATGTCTCAAGCGCAGGTGGAAGCGAACAGCCAAAACCTGACTCAACAGGCTAAAGAATTGGGACTCGATTATCATTTGGACAAAGTGGTCTTAACGAATTCGTTTGATGCCCACCGCCTGATGCACTTTGCTGAATCAAAAGGTAAAGAGAAAGAAATGAATGAACGTCTATTTAAAGCTTACTTTACGGAAGGCAAACATATTGGCGATCACGCTACATTGGCTAGTTTGGCTGAAGAGGTTGGCCTTGAAAAGTCCGAGACGGAGTCCATGCTGGCAGGAACGGCATTCACGGCAGAGGTTAGGGGAAATGAGCAAGAAGGAAGCCTGCTTGGTATTACAGGTGTTCCATTCTTCGTCATTAACCGCAAGTATGGAATCTCCGGCGCCCAGCCAACAGAAGCGTTCCTCGATACGCTAAAAAAAGTATGGGCTGAGGAAAATCCGCTTACGATCGTGAATGATCCAGCAACAGGCGGCGCTTGTACGGACGGTTCTTGTAACGTGACGGAAGAATAATGAAGATATGAAGAAGGAGGCCCGAAACTGGGGTCTCCTTTTTTTACTTAAAAAGGAAATGTCATGTATGACAAAGAATATAGTGTACAGGAGGGGTTTTCGAAAAAGTCCGAACTGAAAGGGAGCGAAAAGGTGTATATAATGATTGGAATACTATTCTTCGTGATTGCATGCATAGTAATTGCCAAACTAATATCCTATAAATATTGGACATGTATTTATACAGCATTCGGGAATGAAAATTATTTTAAGGTCGTTGCGAAATTGGAAAGGGAAGGGATTCAATTCAAAACGAAAACGCCTATGAATTTAGGCACTGATAACTTTCATAATCGCCATCAAACCACTCAATATGATGTTTTTGTAAAAAAAGAACAGGAGCATATTGCCCAAAGGGCGATAAACAAGAATTAACAAAAGTTAAATCGTGAAAATAGCTGTACTGATGGTAGCTTTTTTTACTGACTGGGAAGGTAAGATGAGGGAATTGAAGTAGGCCATGTTTTGCTTTTCTGGAAACTCACGAGTATTTGCTCCAAACTCACGAGTAAAAGCCCGAAACTCACGAGTATTTGCTCCAAACCCACGAGTAACAGCCCAAAACTCACGAGTATTTGCTCCACGAGGGTGGGACTTATAAAAAGCAAAGCGCTGCTAATCCATCCTTCCACTGAATTTATATAAGATAAAAGAAAGAAAAAGCATTGATTTTGATATGGAATCCGTTTTTTATAGTTTCGAAGACTGAAAATTTGTATAATGGGTGAGATGGATTTAATTGAATGTACATATAGGAGGGACATGGATGAGTAAGCTTAATGGCAGGACCGTTGCTTTATTGGGGGCGCGGAAGACGGAAGAACTTAGTAAAATCGTTCAAAATCTTGGGGGAGTCCCGGTCGTTCGCCCGGCTCAGGGGACGGTTTTCCTTGATGATTCCCATTTGGAAGAGGATGTCACCCGGTTGATGGCTGGGGAGTTTGATTGGATCATTCTCACGACGGGAGTGGGGACGGAATTATTATATAAAACGGCAGTGAAGATGGAAGCGGGAGATCGTTTCATAGAGGCCTTGCAGTCTATGAAAATTGCAGCTAGGGGCTATAAAACGGTGAATATGCTGAAAAAGCTTGGTCTGCAGCCATTAATCCGTGATGATGATGGCAGTACGGCAGGGCTTGTTCGCAATCTGGAAGGCCATCTGCCAGGAGGTGTAAAGGTCGCTTTGCAGCTTCACGGCGATCCGGCGCCTCTTTTGATGAACTGGTTGGATGAACAAAAAGTGGAACATAAAGAAATCCTGCCATATGAACATATTCCGCCTGAAAAAGAAACGATGCAGCAGCTGATCCAAGAAATCCTTGAAGGCAAAATCGATTCGGTTGTGTTCACGAGTGCACCCCAGCCGCGAAATTTAATGAGATTTGTCCGTGAACAAGGTGTGGAAGATAAGATAATCGGCCTGTTTGCATCAGATGTAATTGCTCTTGCGGTTGGAAAGGTAACGGCGCAGGTGGTGATCGATGAAGGGATCGAGCGGGTCATTTATCCTGAAGATCAACGGATGGGCAGTGCAATGGTGGAGCTAGTGAAATATTATCAGGGAATAGCAAGCAGATAGGGGTGAGTGCGGCATGACCAAGGGCAAGGTCTATTTTGTTGGTGCAGGTCCGGGTGATGTGGGCCTGATTACCGTAAAAGGTCAAAAAGCGATTGAAAAAGCGGACGTCATTTTATATGATAGATTGCTAAATCCCAAGCTGTTGGAGGCTGCCACCTTCGATTGTGAATTGATATATTGTGGCAAGACACCTTATACTACTGGCATCAGCCAAGGGGAAATCAATGAGCTGCTTGTTTCCAAAGCACTGGCAGGGCATCGGGTTGTCCGTTTGAAAGGCGGTGATCCTGCCGTCTTTGGAAGAGTCGGGGAAGAAGCGGAATCGTTGAAAGATGAGGGAATCCCATTCGAAGTCATTCCGGGGGTTACTTCCAGCATTGCTGCATCCATGTACGCAGGAGTCCCCGTCACGCATCGGGATTACGGACGTTCCTTTGCAATGGTGACGGGCCATGACCAAACGAAGAAGGATATAGATTGGAACGGGCTTGTTAAAAGTATAGATACGCTTGCCTTTTATATGGGGGTGGCTAACCTTCCGTATATCCGCGAAAATTTGATCAATCATGGAAAGCCGGGCAACACGCCGGCACTGGTCATTCAATGGGGCACTTATGGAAGACAGGAAAGTGTCGAGGGGACCTTGGATGATATTGTCGAACGGGTAAGTGAAAGGTCGCTAGGCAATCCTGCGATCACCTTGGTCGGGGATATCATTTCACTAAGGGGAAAACTGCAATGGTTCGAAAAGAAGCCGCTATATGGACAACGGTTTTTAGTGGCCCGAACGGGGACGGCAAAGAGTTCCTTGGCGGAAGCCCTGCATGAACTTGGCGGCGAAGTCATCGAGTTTCCTAAATGGCATGCGGCAAAAGTGAAAATAGAAGAAAGTCAGCTGCTCGCTTTTCTTTCGTATGATCGAATTCTCTTCACCTCGCCTGAAAGTGTCCATGGATTCTTGGATTCACTCACTGAACATGCAATTGATTTCCGCCGGATTTCTTCTAAACTATATGTGTTATCAAGGAAATCGAAAAAGGCTTTACAGCAACGGGGTCTGATAGCCGAGCTCAAATCCGAGATGTCGGAAGCCGGAACATTGTTGGTTGTTGGAGATCGAAACAGAGATCAAAGAGATCCGGCACATGGGGACGGAGACTATATACAATCTATCGATAAATTTGTCGATGAAAGATTCCTTGAAATCTTTCCGAGAATGATGGACGGGAAAGCTGTCGGAACGGCACTATTTTCGAATCGGCATTCAGTTGATATGCTGATGCAATATGGGAACAAGGCAGACGTGGATGTTGAAGGGCTGCTAAATCAAGCCTCCATCGGGGTGATCGGGGAAAGTACCGGCAATAGACTTAAAGACTATGGATTTACATCTGATATGATGCCGAAAGAACCGTCTGTCGAACAATTGGTGGATTTGATCGTGAATAGGAATGTTTTTTAGGCTCTGATAAAAACAGGGTCTATTTCCTTTGGGGGGGGCTTCGTTATTCAACTCTTATAAATGTTGTTGGCGTTCAGTGTTATGGCCTATCGTGTTATCATTTAATTACGGGACATCACGGAACATGCGGAAAGTACGAAAAGCACTCACTTACTGTTTTTATTGGCCGGAATGGATGTTTAACATTCAAAGATAGGGGGTGACTTCATGTTAAATATTGGCGATATTTTATGGCAATTATTCTACCTTGCCCTACTTGTTCTGTTATTCGTAATGGTTGTGAAGGCGGTCCGTTTCTTTATAAAGCACATGACAAAAATGAATAACCTGAAAAATAAAAGAGATGAATTAAATGAACGATTGAAAAAGAAGGATAAATGAAGGCGGGTATTAAGGCAGGGATGGATGCTAAATGGATTTGGATGACTTCACCAAATGGACAGTAAGGAATAAAAGTCTTTTATTCCTTCACAGATTGGGTATTATATATACGTGACTTTTCCAGGGAGGCGAAGCAAATGAAACGGACATGGGAATTCGTTTTAAGTATCATAGGCGTGGGTATCGCAGCGATTTTTTTAATCGTCACGATCATGGCGGCCGTTTATCTCAATAGTATCGATTTGAAAGAAATGATGGACTACTCATTAATGACAGATTCTGAGTTTTCCTCGTCTGAGGTAGATATGTCAATCAAGTTGTTCATGGGCATACTATGGGCGGGGATCATATCGCTGTTCATTGCCTTGGCAGGCGGTTTGATCGCTATCTTTCTATTAAAAGGCGGCAAAGCGAAGGGAGCCGGAATCTTATTGATCATTACGGGCATTCTGACGATCTTTCATGTTTGGCCGCTTATCTTCTTCATCATACCGGGTATCATGTGCCTTGTAAGGAAGCCGAGGGAAACGGTGGAAGTGATCGTATGATCCGGCACCATACATAGCGTGATTTGAAAACAAAGGAGCTGTCCCGAAAATGCGGGTAAGCTCCTTTTGTGCTGCAAGGATATTTTAGGGGGATATACCTTTTTATACCTACAATCACCAGTCTACCATGTTACTATTATTATAGATTTAAATATAAATAGACTGGAGTTCGATCGATGAAGATACCTTTAATGAAGGTTGGGGCACTGACCTGTTTAACACTCGGTTTGTTCAATGGACACGCTTTTGCGGAATCTGGAATAACCAATGCGTGTTCATCATTCGGTGAGATTCAACCTAATGAAAATCCTTCCCATAAGCAGATCAACTGCTTACTGACGAATGCGGCAATAGAGGCTGAAATCCCCCCTGAAGTGGTAAAAGCGGTGGCTACGCAGGAAAACGGGGATTGGAGGCAATTCAATGATGATGGAAAACCGATTATATCCGACGATGGCGGTATCGGTCTAATGCAGCTTACAAATAAAAGCGGGTATGACCAGAAAAAACTGGAACATGATATAGTCTACAATATCGGGGCAGGCGTCGAGGTCCTGAGTGGCATGTATCCAAGAAGGGATTTGCCCAAGATCAAAGGTGCAGGACGCAGGGTCATCGAAAACTGGTATTTCCCTGTCATGGCTTACAATGGGACAAAACCGGTGAACAGTCCTCTTTACCAGGAAAACGGGAAAATAAATGCGAATGCCTACCAAGAGGAAGTTTTTGCTGAGATAGAAAACCAAAGTTATTTGAATGATACAAAACTGGCAAAATATCCATTCAAAACAACGGACTTTCAATATGATCGGGACAGCACTGAAAATATCGTCTTTAAAAACCTTGAATACACACTTACAGATCAAACCCATGACTCTGTTTATTGGTTCAAGGCAGGAGACAAAGTGGTGACGACATCCAGCGCGAATATCAGGAAGGAAATAAGCACTACGGCAGGTGCAGTGACCGTTACTCCCAATACAAGATTGATCATCACAGGGAATTTTGACTATCACGAATCTAAGGGAAATAAATTTGTCTTTTACCCGGTACAAACGGAAGACAAGAGTATTAAGGGGTATGTTTCATCAGCTTACATCTCCAATCGGCTATCGATTGTCAAGGATACGAATAAGCCTGTGATTTCAGGGGCTGCCGGTAAATCGATTCCATTCAACTCTACTTTCAATCCTAAAACCGGCGTAAAGGCGAAGGATGATAAAGATGGTGACTTAACGAGTGCCATGCGTGTGGAAGGTAAGGTGGATACCAAGAAAGTGGGCACCTATAATTTGACTTATACGGTAGCTGACAAGGCAGGGAATGTTGCCAAGGCCACAAGGAAAATAACCGTTTATGATCAAGTCAAGCCGGTGATTACAGGTGCCGGGAATAAAACCATCAAACTTAATTCTTCATTCAATCCAAAAACAAACGTGAGTGCCAAGGATAATGCCGATGGCAATTTGACTAGTAAAATCAAAGTGACGGGTACAGTCAATACGAAGAAAAAGGGGACCTATACATTGAAGTATACGGTCACAGATTCATCGAAAAATGCAGCGACAGTCACAAGAAAGATCACGATAGATGGTACCAAGCCAGTCATCTCGGGAGCCAATAGTAAAACCGTTGGCTATTATTCGACATTCAACCCTAAATCAGGCGTATCCGCAAAAGATAATCTTGATGGAACTTTAACAAGTAAGATCAAAATAACAGGGACTGTGAATACGAAGAAAAAAGGCACGTATACTTTAAAGTATACAATCGCGGATTCTTCGAAAAATACTGCGACAGTCACAAGAAAGATTACGGTAGACAGCACCAAGCCGGTCATTTCCGGTGCCAAAAGCAAAACCATTGCCTATAACTCGACATTCAATCCTAAATCAGGTGTATCCGCAAAAGATAATCTTGATGGAACTTTAACAAGTAAGATCAAAATAACAGGGACTGTGAATACGAAGAAAAAAGGCACCTATACATTGACTTACACAGTTACGGATAAATCGAAGAACAAGGCGGAAGTAAAAAGGAAAATCACAGTTAAATAGAAGGCAAGGGATTCCCTAATTAGGGAATCCTTTTTTTAATGTCTCCAATGTGTTTGGCTGAAAGATATGCATATATAATAGTAGAAAGTGTCTTACAGGGTGGAGTGGATATTGATAAAAATGTTATAATTGTAAAAACATGTAACGAAAGTGATCTGAAGGGGGATTGTTTATGGGCAAAGAACACGGGTATGTGAACTGGATGGATCAGATTTTTAAGGAATATGAAAGAGAAGGCGGGTTGAAGAATAATCCTGGCTTTGGAAAACCGCTTCCGGAGTCGGCGCTGTCGGGAAATATATATGATAACTTCTTGACGAAGGCCAAGGATGCCGGCTTCCTTCCGCTTTGGATAAAATGGCAAAAAGAAATTCGGGAAGAGCTACCCGAATTGGTTAGATTGAAAAAAATGAATGGAACTGAATCTGAATTAATGAAATAAATGAGAAAGTCCGTACATATAATGCGATTTGTCCAACCCAAATGCAGCGCAGGGAAATAGAGTTGGAAAGCATCGAAATCCAGTATGAAAAATGGAAGGAATTGATAATGTGTAAAATGTGGGTATTTGTATGACGTGATCATTAAAGGATTATGATATAATGGCATGAATAAAAAACAGAGAGAGGGACTTCGATTGGAAAAAAGAAAAGAAGTTTTTTCATGGATAAAAGCGATATTGATTGCAGTCATTCTAGCTTTTTTAATTCGAACGTATATTTTTGCACCGATTGTCGTGGACGGTGAGTCAATGATGCCGACTCTGCAAGACCACGAAAGAATTGTACTTACTAAGTTTGGAACGAATATCGATAATATAGACCGGTTTGATATTGTCGTTTTTCATGCAACGGTAGATAAAGATTATATAAAAAGGGTTATCGGTCTGCCAGGTGACCATATTGAATATAAAGACGATACGCTTTATATTAATGGGAAAGCTTATGAAGAACCATACTTGGACAAATATAAGAATCAGATGGCATCAGGAGTGCCGTTGACTGAGTCCTTCAAGCTCGAAGATATTACGGGCAGCATGACAGTGCCGGATGACCAGTTGTTCCTTATGGGTGACAATCGCCAAAATAGTTTGGATAGCCGTGAAATCGGCACGATTTCCGTCGATGAAATCGTGGGCAAGGCGAATCTAGTTTATTGGCCGATCAATGAAATAAAGATTGTGAAATAAGAAGAAGCGGACTCAGGTATCGAGTCCGCTTTATTGTTGCCATTTTTCATTTCCGTAAAGGGGGACATTGAATCGCATTGCCAAACAGGTATTTCAACAAAAAACGTGTCCATTCTTCTTTTTTTTCTATTTTTTTTATGAAAATCAACTCATTTGGGTTAAATTAGGTTATCCTATTAAAAAGAAGTAATCACGTTACCCAGGCCCGCATAAGAAAATGGATTACTTTAATAAAGGGTGCTGAGATGGAGTACTTTAGATGGATATAGTAAAAGATTTAATATCAAACTATGGTTATTTTGCGATATATGGACTGCTGGCCATTGGGATAATTGGCTTGCCGGTACCTGATGAGTTCATGATGACTTTTGTCGGCTATCTGTCATCCATTTCCGTTTTGAATGTCCAGGGAGCATTCCTTGTCAGTTTCCTTGGATCGATATCCGGGATGCTTGTCAGTTATTTCATCGGGAAAAAGGTGGGGAAGCCTTTCTTGAGGAAGCATGGTAAGTGGATCAAATTGACCCCCGCGAGGTTGGAAAAATTGGAGAAATGGTTCAATAAATACGGTCCTTGGACCATTATCATAGCCTATTTCATCCCAGGAGTCCGTCACTTCGCCAGTTACATTTCCGGTATGAATGGAATGGGGAAACGAAAGTATTTTATCTTTGCAGGAGCAGGGGCATTCAGCTGGTGTTTGGTATTTACGACTTTTGGCTATTTCATCGGTGTGTTAACTTAACTCATTACAACTTACAAAATTTCTTTATTGAATCAGAAAATCCCGTTTCTGAATTTTAGAAACGGGATTTTCCATTCCTGCTATAATTATTGAGCTGAGTATCCGCCGTCGATGAAAGCCCATTCCGATTTGTGCAGTAAAGGAAGAAATGTTTACAACTGTGCCTTTACCTTCTTTAGCCATGTGAGGAACAACGTGTTTCATTCCAAGGAATGGTCCAAATCCATTGATGCTTAACATTTGCTGCCAATCGGCCAATGTCGTATCGTTAACTCCTTTTTCCAGCTTTCGTCTGAAGATACATCAAGTACGGTTCCATGGACGTTACCCAGTTCATTCATAACAGCTACAGCTTTTCATTGATATCGGCAGCAATGACTTGTGCTCCTTCTTTCGTGAATAGGTCTACCATTTCCCTGCCCATTCCAGATGCTCCGCCGGTGATAATGGCTACTTTATTAGTCAATCTTCCCATCATATCACTCCTGAATAGTTTTATAACGATGAATATATGTTCAAGCATAGTTCAAAAGTTATATGATCAACGAGCAATACTAAAACTCCTTCAAGAATCCGTCAAGCATTTTATTTTCCGGCTTGCGAATTGCCTTTTTCTTGCTGGATAAAAATGCACGGTTCATATGTAAAAAAATGGAATTCCCATAACCCCTGCGGGTTGAAGGCGATATCAATCTTTCAATCTTCAAATTTTGATACGTAAGTTATCAATATCTAATTGGCTTTTACCCGTTCTATTTGAAACGTTTCACAAGTAATCTTGTAGAGGCATCTCTTGCATGTTGGGGAGCACCATAAGTACAATTCTAGTGATTGAAATAGGATACTGCAATCTTTTTATACTTTAAATACAAAGTTTTATAACGCTATTCCAATTCTAACTTTTCAAAACTTTTATGTACATAGGAGGTCATCATTTTATGAATAACAGAGTGTATCTTTCCTTGGCCATCCCGCTTACGATTTCGACGATGAGTACGCCATTGCTCGGTGCGGTGGATACGGCTGTGGTTGGAAAGTTGAGTGATCCCGCTTATATTGGCGGGGTGGCTGTCGGGACGATAATTTTTAATACGATGTATTGGCTTTTTGGTTTTCTCCGGGTCAGTACATCTGCCTTCGCTGCACAAGCGGAGGGGGCAAGGGATGAAAAGCAAACCCTGATGGCCTTGATTCGGCCTTTTTTCATTGCAGCGATCATCGGTCTGCTTTTTATCGTGATCCAAAAGCCCATTTTGAATGTGTCGTTAGGCGCAATCGGTCCGGAATCGGACGTTTCCGCCTTTGCCGCAGATTATTTCGGCATCCGGATATGGGGGGCACCTTTTGCTCTATTGAACTATGTCATCTTAGGCTGGTTAATCGGGAAATCGAGGATAAAAACGTCTTTGTTCATTCAAGTTTTCATGAACGTGCTCAATATAATCTTATGCCTCGTTTTTGTAAATGGCTTTTCATGGTCTGTATCAGGGGTTGCTGCCGCTTCATTGATATCAGAGATTTCCGCTTTTTTACTGGGCTTGTGGGTGATCCGGAAAGCGGTTAACGTACCGGATTCATTTTCATTCCGGGAGGGGTTCGATCGGGCTTCCCTGAAAAAAATGATGGTGGTCAACAGGGATTTATTCATCAGGACCATTTGCCTGATCACGGTTTTCAATCTTTTTACCGCCAAGGGAGCGACTTTCGGGACAGAGACCCTGGCGGCCAATGCCGTACTCATTCAAATCCATTACCTGATGGCCTATTGCTTTGATGGCTTCGCGAATGCGTCGAGTCTTCTGGTCGGGAAGGCGATTGGTTCGAGAGATATAAACCTATATAAAAAAACACTCTCACTATCGGCGCGGTGGGGCTTGTATGCTTCGTTCATGCTTGCCGCAACTTACTATCTTTTCAGCGATGAGGTCATTCTCCTATTCACGGATATTCCCGGCGTCATCGAATTGGCCCATGAATATGGACTTTGGATAGCCCTATTCCCATTCACTGCCTTTATCGGTCTCATTTTTTATGGAGTGTTTACCGGTGCGACTGAAGCCGTTCCAGTAAGGAACTCGATGCTTCTGGCACTAATGGCTTTTCTATTAGTCCAATTCACAGCAGTCAGCAATCATGGCAATCATGGTTTATGGCTTGCATTCCTGGCTTTCAGTTTAGGACGTTCCCTGTTTTTAGCATTATACATCCCAAGACTAAACAGAAAAGTAACAGAGATAATGAATGACGATAGTCTAATGAAATCATCCTCTTTTTAATAAAAGAGGGTGTTTTTTATTTATTTTAGGAATTCCATCGGTAGTTTGATGATAGCAAAAATGCGGGAATACGAAGATTAGGTAGCCACGCTTGGCGAATGGGGTAGTAAAAGTGATAAAATGAAAAATATATATAAAAGAGGAGTTGTCATATTTTGAGTGAATTGAATTGGCGAGAAGAAGTTGAAAAACGGAAAATGGACTTATTACTGGACACACAAAACTTATTGAAAATAAAAAGTGTACTTGATGAAGAACATCCGACAGAGGAGGCCCCATTCGGTAAAGGGGTGAAGGAAGCGCTTGATTTCATGCTTCAATTAGGCGAAAAAGACGGTTTTACTGTGAAAAATGTCGATAATGTCGCTGGTCACATCGAAATGGGTGAAGGCGAGGAGTTAATCGGGATATTATGCCATGTCGACGTGGTACCTGAGGGAGATGGCTGGAGTTCGGATCCGTTTGGCGCTGAAATCCGCAATGGCCGCATATATGCTCGTGGGGCAATCGATGATAAAGGGCCGACGATGGCTGCCTATCATGCGATGAAGCTGGTCCGGGAGCTGGGAGAACCTTTGAACAAACGTGTGAGGATGATCATTGGAACCGATGAAGAATCGAACTGGCGCTGCGTTGACCGGTACTTTGAAGTGGAGGAAATGCCTTCGATCGGCTTCGCACCAGATGCTGACTTCCCGATCATCAGTGCGGAAAAAGGAATCTGGGATTTCTCGGTTATCCACCCTGCCGATGCAGGAAATGGCACGAACTCAGACGTGAATGTCATCGAATTTTCTTCAGGTCGAAGGACTAATATGGTACCGGATTTTGCTACGGCTATTGTGGAGGCGGCCAATCCTGCTGAAGTGGCGGCAAACTATCAGGATTATCTGCAAAAATACTCGTTGGGGGGCCAAGCCGTTCCGCAAAAAAATCAAGTGCTGCTTGAAATGAATGGTATCTCGGCACACGCGATGGAACCGAAAAATGGAAGAAATGCAGGCCTGCATTTAGCCGTATTTTTAGCTGATCTCACTCTTGATCCGCATGCGAAAGCCTACTTCACTTTCATTAAGGATCGTTTGTTTGAAGATTCCCGCGGAAATAATTTAGGTGTCGCTTATTCGGATGAGCAAACAGGAGAATTGACGGTCAATGCCGGCGTTTTCAATTATTCTAAACAAGGTGACAGCTCGATCGGTTTCAGTATGCGTTATCCGGTCACGTTTGAGTGGGAACAGCAAAAGGCGGCTTTGGAAGAAAGGCTTGCGGCATATAATTTGAAAGTGAAGACCAATTCGCATTCAACTCCACATTATGTGGACAGTGAAAGCTTCTTGATTAAGACGTTGCAGGACGTTTATGAAGCGGAGACAGGTGATAAAGCCGAGCTTCTTTCGATTGGCGGCGGCACATACGCCCGGTCATTGAAAGAAGGCGTTGCATTTGGCCCGCTTTTCCCTGGCAGCGAAGACATTGCACATCAGAAAGATGAATATATTGATATTGAAGATATGCTTAAGGCTACGTCCATTTATGCACGTGCCATTCATGAATTGGCTAAATAAGAGGCAAAGAGGGAGAAAGACATGGGAAAAATCATTTTTAACGGCGACCTTAAAAGCAGGTCCGAAGTAAAGGTAGATATTGAAGACCGGGGATACCAATTCGGTGATGGCGTCTATGAAGTCATCCGGGTTTATAATGGCAAATTATTTGCGGGGGACATGCATCTGAACCGGCTGATCGACAGTGCGAAGTTGATACAGATGAAAGTTCCCTTTACCATAGCGGAAATCAAAACCCGCATGAAAGAGCTGATCGCTGAAGATCAACTGAAGGACGGTATCGTCTATATGCAGCTGACAAGGGGAGTGTCTACGCGTACACATTCTTTTCCAACTGCAGAGGTAGTGCCGGTCTTTGTTGCCTATACCAAGGAAATGCCTTATACAGGCAAAATGAAGCCAGGGGTCAATGCTGTTACCACCGAGGATATACGTTGGCTGCGCTGTAATATCAAGAGTTTAAATCTACTGGGTAATATAATGGCTAAACAGCAAGCGGTGGAATCCGGTTGTGATGAAGCGATCCAGCATCGGGATGGTACGGTGACGGAGGGAAGTTCGTCAAATGTCTCAATCGTTGTGGATGGTCAACTTAAAACGCATCCGGCCACAAACTTGATCCTGAATGGAATTACCCGTCAGGTGATGCTGAAGCTTTGCGCTGATCATGGGATTCCCTATGTCGAAGAAGCCTTCACGGTCGAGGACATGATGGCAGCCGATGAAGTCCTTTATACAAGCACTAGTGTCGAAGTGACACCAATCATTAATATCGATGGCCAATCGATTGCAGCCGGGGAACCCGGTCCGATAACTCAAAGACTGCAGAAACTGTTTTCCGAGGAAATCGAGAAGCAATGCGGTTCCATTAAATAGTAAAATGCCCCTTTGCCACTATTGGCAAGGGGTTTTTATTATCTGTATAGTCGGAAGCGAGTTGGCCTTCCCCGAATCCAATTACATCCATATGCAATCCTCCCTTTTGACATTTTCAAAAACCAGGAATATACTTGCTAATAACCTAAAAAGTTTACCTATTGCAACAATTTGAGTTGCGTGTAAAAAGGAGTAGAAATAGCTATGTCCGATGTGTTGCATCAATCTTCTTCGAGAGGAATAAAAAAACTGCTTCCCTATCTAGGGCCTGCCTTCATAGCAGCTGTGGCCTATATTGACCCGGGGAATTATGCGACCAATATTACAGCCGGATCTAAATATGGCTATACGTTATTGTGGGTTATCTTCGCCTCCAATTTAATGGCTGTGCTAATCCAATCGCTATCAGCTAAATTGGGGATAGCCACTGGAAAGAACCTTCCGGAGCTATGCAGGGAAAAGTTTTCGAAAAAAACATCTTTCTTATTATGGATTCAGGCCGAAGCCGTTATAATGGCAACCGACCTAGCTGAATTCATAGGAGCGGCACTAGGGATTTATTTACTATTTGACTTACCGTTAATCACATCGGCAATTATTGCCGCGATTGGTTCCTTTGCCATTCTGGAAATCCAGCGCAGAGGTTATCGGACATTCGAAGCCCTGATCACGGTCATGATATTTGTCGTTGTGATAGCTTTTGGCGCTCAAGTCTTTTATGCAAAACCTGACACTTCAGCTGTTGTTTTAGGACTCTTCACTCCAAAATTCGAGGGAGTGGACAGTATTTTACTATCGGCCGGTATGCTTGGAGCCACCGTTATGCCACATGCGATATACCTTCATTCCTCTTTGACTCAAAGAAGGATAGTCGGAGTAAACGATTTGGAAAGAAAAAGGATTTATCGTTTTGAGCTAATTGACATTGTCATCGCCATGTTGATTGCAGGTGCGATCAATGCAGCCATGGTCATAGTTTCAGCTGCCCTATTTCATAAGAATGGAGCACTAGTGGAGGACTTGGATGTTGCCTATCAACAATTCGGGGCCATGCTTGGACCATCAGTCGCGATGTTCTTCGGAATAGGATTATTATTTGCCGGTTTATCCAGCTCATCCGTTGGTGTAATGACAGGTGATGTTGTCATGCAAGGATTCATTAAAAGACATATACCGATTTATTTAAGAAGGGTCATTACCACCGTCCCGCCCCTGCTCATAATATTATGGGGAGTGAATCCATCCAAAGCACTTGTGATGAGCCAAGTTGTACTCTCGTTTGGCATCGCGTTTGCCTTAGTGCCATTGATCATGTTTACAAGCAATAAAAAAATCATGGGCAGCCTGGTCAACCATAAAATCACCTCGAGCATCGCTTGGCTTATAGCTGTACTTATCATTGGACTGAACTTGTTCCTGCTTTACGAAACACTGTTCAGCTAAAGAAGAAATGGCAGGGAAGGACCGATTTTTGGTCCTTTTTTGCTGTATTTTCCGTTAATCGGCCAAGACCGAAAAAATACGCCCCGGACCTGCATATTATCCGTCAGGGGCGTCGCTCATAGCATGGTGGATTGGGAATATTCCTGTGGAGGGAATAATTATTAGGGAGCCCAAGAAAAGGTATATGCAATGGGATTTATGGTAAAATTAAAGGGAAAACAGGAAGGAATGTAAGTGACCATGAATACTCATTTTTTCTTTGCTTTAGTATTGCCTGATGATATTAAGGCATATTTAAATGCTGTTACGGAACAACTAAAGCCAGACTTTCCATTTAAGAAATGGCTGCATCCAGCCGATTATCATATTACGATGGCATTTTTGGGCAATGCTCCCGATACATTGAAAGAGGATGCTTTGGGGCGTGTGGAAAGCGAGCTTTCCAATGAGGCCTCATTCGGCTTGGAACTCGGCGATATCGGAGGGTTTGGCAAGAGTGAGAGTCCAAGGATTCTATGGGCAGGCGTCAAGCAGCAAGAAAGGCTTTTTGCCATTCAAAGGAAAGTCTATAATTCTTGCATCGAAGCGGGTTTTGAACTTGATAAAAAGCCGTTTAAGCCTCATATTACGCTGGCAAGAAAATTCGAGGGGGATAGTCCCTTTTCGTTGGAGAGCGTTCGCCAGATGGGGGATTTGCAGGATAAGCATTTTGAAGCAGATCAGGTTGCGTTATATCAAACACATCTTGGAGCTTCCCCTTCATACGAGAAGATTTTCACGATAAACCTTCAAAAATAGAGAGATGGGTGGTGGTCGAATGGCACAGCTCATAAAGATGCAGGATTATATTTCCCGGTATGAGCAGGATATTTATCGTTATCCAACACAATTTGCACGGTTGAAAAAACAGCAATGGGATAAATTGAAGGCTGCTTATAATGCGGGCGAGCTAGATCGGTTGTATAGCGAACAAACTGAAAGTGAAAACCAGGTCAAATTTGATCCGCCTCAGGAAGATTCAATGGGCCTGTTTAAAAAGATGAAAGGCATATTCCGCCGGACAGGTAAACAGGAGTCAGAAGCAGAAGAACTGCAGATACCGAACCAGATGGAAGATTCTAATGTTTTTTCATTAAGATTTCCGTTCCGACCGGACAGTCTGGATGAATTAAAGCAAAATTTTTTAAATCAATTGCTTCGTTTTCAAATGAAATGGGGGAGTTCGACGCTTCGTGAAAAGTCATTTGTGGACCAATCATTCTTTTTGGATGAGAGGCTCCGCTTTTTTCTGCAGCGTTTTCCGGATACGTTTCTCGTATTATATAAACCTATCTTTCTTTTGAAAAATGCGCCTGTTGAAGCCGAAGTCATTTTATTGACCCCTGTTGATGCTTGGTGCATCACTTTTCTGGAAGCGGAAGAAGACGCTGCTTTCATCGGTTCAAGTGAACGATTCTGGGTCCGCAGGCATCATAAGCATCCTGATAAAAAAGTGCTCAACCCTTTGCTTGGTGCAAATCGGATGACGAACATCGTCTCCCAGTTATTTGAGCTATATGAAGTGAACATGCCGATTAAAAAGGTGATTTTATCCCGGAATGGATATGTCGATTATCCCGAAGCCCCCTATGATATTACGATATTGGATAAACGGACCTTCCCGGAGTGGTTTGAAAGGATGCGGGCTATATCGTCTCCTCTTAAGGCACAGCAGTTAAAAGGGGCACAGGCTTTGCTTGAATATTGCCAAACTACATCCAGCCTGCGACCTGAATGGGAAGCCGGTTATAACCAAACGGAAGGAAATCAGCATGCCGCACCTTAAAGAAACGATGTATTTCATTGTCAATCCAATGGCTGGAAATGGAGAGAGTTTGAAGGTTTGGAAAAAAGCCGAGAAAATACTGAAATCAAAAGCTGTTCCCCATGAGGTGTTTTTTACACGGGAAAAGGGGCATGCGCTAAGATTGACGAAGGAGATTCTATCAGGGACGAATCATGATACCCGATTGATCGCGATCGGGGGAGATGGCACGATTAATGAAGTGATAAATGGCGCCATTGGTTTCCCCCACGCTATCATTGGCTCCCTTGCGGCTGGATCCGGCAATGATTATGTAAGGGGCATTCAAAAAACCGAGAGTGTGGAAGAAGCTCTTTCTTTATTTCAGGATAATGCCTTTAGTGCCATTGATATTGGACAGTTCGAGACGAATGGCAAGATGGGTTATTTCGTGAACAGCCTGGGAATGGGCATTGATGCTGAAATTTCCGATGAAGCGGACCGTTCCCCACTGAAAAAATGGTTTAATTTTGTCAGAGCGGGTAAATTAATTTATCTGTTCATTTTTATAAAAAAGATATTTACTTACAAGCCCAGTTGCATGGAATTGATCATTGATGGAGACCGGCATCTTTTGAAAAAGGTTTGGTTCATCGTTATTGCGAACCAGCCCTATTTTGGCGGTGGGATGAAAATTTCACCGATGTCGAAGCTGGATGATGGCAAGTTGAACGTGATTGCGGTCCATGATATTCCTTTGGTGAAATTATTGACCGTCTTCATCACCGTTTTATGGGGCGGTCACCTAAACATAAAAAATGTTGATTCTTTTTCTGGTAAAATGATAAAAATGAAGAATGAAGGGTCAGTAAAAATCCAGTCTGATGGGGAAATTGTTGGCAGGAACGAAGTAGCTGCAGCGGTTCTGAAAGAGAATTTGCGCGTCTTGTTTCAGGGAGATAACCCTTACAAAAATATGAAATGATTTATTTGTTTTTGTTTTATGCGTATAATCGTTTTATAGTACTTGACGAAGAAACCGTTTTTCAACTAAAATTTAATTTATGGCTATTGTTTAATTGCTCAATAGCTATTTTTTTATTTCTCTAAATGAGGATGTTTTTAATTGCGGGTATCATCCCGATGCAAGTATATATGCAGCTTCGCCAGCAGGCGGATTTTTTATAAAACATGGACTCAAAGTAGTGGTAATACATACACTAGGTGAACGTACCCACATTTGTATGATTAAGCGAGGAAATCGAAGGTGAACCAGTTGGAACATTTATTAGGTCAGGAGTGGGATATATCCCCTGCTGGAGGAGCTACGGGAGAAGCCTTTATTGCCGAGAAAGAGGGGCAGAAGCTCTTCCTTAAACGAAATTCATCGCCATTTTTAGCTGTTCTTTCAGCTGAGGGCATTGTTCCAAAGTTAATGTGGACAAAACGCCTGGAAAATGGGGATGTAATTACGGCCCAGCATTGGATGGAAGGCAGGGAGCTATCTCAGCAGGAAATGAACAATATAAGAGTCGCAAAGCTGCTTCAAAAAATTCATCAATCCGATCCTTTGTTAAGCATGCTCAAAAGGCTTGGGAAATCCCCTTTACGACCTGAAAGTATACTTACAGACATAGAAACCGGGTTATCTTCGGATGTTACGGACATTCCGATTATCAAGCAGGCCATCCATTTTTTACAGAACAATCTCCTGTTGATTGAATGCGACGAAAAAGTCGTCTGTCATTGTGATGTGAACCACAATAATTGGCTCATGACCGAAACGGACGGTTTGTTCCTGATTGATTGGGACGGAGCGGTCATAGGCGATCCGGCCATTGACCTCGGCATACTCCTGTATTCATATGTCCCAAGGGAAGAATGGAATCAATGGCTTGCCCGTTACGGCAAGAAGCTTGACGCAGGCCTGGAGATGAGGATGAAATGGCATACGGTTTCACAACTTGTCCTTTCCATCCAATGGCATCATCGTAGAAAGCGGTACGAGGAAAGAAATGAATTACTGCAAAAACTGGAAGCGTTATTGATGGTCAGCTGATCAGAATTGATCTATATCATCCACCCACTGGGACAGGTCGTTCTGGTGGGTTGAAATATGGGCATCTAAATCGGCGGTACCGATGCCCGTCTGACTGTACTCGTAAATCTCCGTCAGTATCGTTTTCACATTGCTGTCAATTTCCATATTGATCATTAAGGATTTGACGAGCCTTTCAACCTGTTCACATTCAGAAACGGATCCGCAGCAGTCTGTTTGATGGTTGGTCAATATATCTTTCAATAGTGACATTTGATGTTCATGGGAAAGCGGCATATAATACCTCTCCTTTCTTAAACATGGATTCAAGGGATTCCCAGGTGGTTCTCGCCTGCCCTTCACTTATTTATGGTGTGTTTTGCTGAAAGTTTTATACATGAAAACTACAGAGACTGTCGCCTGGATGGCCGGCAGTTTTTTTATTTGAAGAGTGGTGTTTCCTGTAAAAATCAACTTGCAGGAATCCATGCACTCGTGTTATGGTTTGAACGATTATATTATAAATAGGGGTGTCATCATGCGTTTAAGAAATAAACCTTGGGCTGAAGACCGTTTGAATGATTTTCCACAATATGTAATTCAGCAGCCAGTGAGCCATAAAGGTAAATGGCATGAAGTTTTCGGAAACGATAATCCGTTATATATTGAAGTGGGTACGGGAAAAGGCCGTTTCATCACAGAAATGGCAAAAGCCCATCCTGATGTGAATTTCATTGGAATTGAAGTATATGGAAGCGTCATTGTAGCCGCATTGGACTTGCTGATCGAAGCGGATGTTCCCAATCTAAAGCTGTTGAATGTTGACGCAGCGAATTTAGGGGACTATTTTGCAAAAGGCGACGTCGATCGCGTCTACTTGAATTTCTCTGATCCATGGCCGAAATCACGTCATGCAAAACGTCGTTTAACGTATAAGACCTTCCTCGAAGTATATGAAGGCATCCTGCCAGACAAAGGCGAGATTCACTTCAAGACGGATAACCAAGGGTTATTCGAATCTTCCTTGAAAAGTATTTCCGAATACGGCATGCTCTTGAAATATGTAAGCCTTGATTTGCATAACAGCAGTTTTGAAGGTAACATCATGACTGAATATGAAGAAAAGTTCTCGAGTAAAGGCAACCGGATATACCGATTGGAAGCAATGTTCCAATAATCATCGATCGAAACCAGGTGCACAGCATCTGGTTTTTTTCTTTGTTTATGATTCACGGGGATGCCTTGATTGTTATCAATTTCAATATATGGAAGTGGGTGTTAAACTAAAGGTAGAGGAGGGGTAAAATGGAAACGATGCAAATAGGGGAAATTAAATTAACGTGGTTGAATGGCGGTGTGACACACTTGGATGGCGGTGCGATGTTCGGTGTTGTACCGAAACCGCTTTGGTCCAAGAAGCATCCTGTTAACGAAAATAACCAAATCGAGTTACGTACGGATCCGATTTTGGTGCAGGCTAATGGATTGAACATGCTTATAGATTCCGGTATTGGCAATGGAAAGATGAATGACAAGCAGAAACGGAATTTTGGGGTGACGGAGGAATCCAATCTTGTCGAAGATCTTGGCAGACTTGGGATTCAGCCAAATGATATCGATTACATTTTAATGACCCATCTACATTTCGATCATGCCTGCGGATTGACGAAACGTGAAGGAGAAACTTGGGTACCTGTTTTCGAGCGTGCAGAAATCATCACGACCAAAACTGAATGGGCGGAAATGAAAAACCCGAATATTCGTTCAAAAAGTACATATTGGGCAGAAAACTGGGAGGCTGTCGCTTCTCTGGTACGTCCTTTTGAAGGTGAGCAGGAAATTACGGACGGCATTAAAATGATCCATACCGGGGGGCATAGTGATGGACATGCGATCATCATCATTGAAGATGGAGGGGATAGATTGATTCACATGGCAGATATCATGCCGACGCACGCGCATGCGAATGTCCTCTGGGTCCTTGCTTATGATGATTATCCCATGACTTCCATCGAGGCGAAGGAAAAGTGGATGAAATCCGGACTGGAAAATGGGTCCTGGTATAGCTTTTACCATGATGCCCAATACTGTGCCATCAAATGGGATGTAACGGGTAAGGAGATAATAGCCGAATTGAAACGGAAGCGTTAAGAAGGAAAGCAAAAAGGAGGACGTCATCTTGACGGTCCTCCTTATTTTTGTTTCAATCATGTTGTGCATTAAGCTCCAATATCGTTCCTGTTGAGGCATCTGCAACAAATTCGAATTGCTCGCGTATACCCTCTGTATTCCTGGTGATCCCGCCTTTGTACACTTCATAGTCCAAATCGTTTTTTGTATAGTTCTCCGGCTTCATCAAGATCCATGAGCCATATATATTTCCATCCTTTTTGACTGTTTCCTTCACTTGGGCCAAGACTTTATCGGGAGAAGGTTTACTTGATTGATCCAATAGTTGTTTTGTTGCATAGCCTGCAGCGAACCCGGCTGCAGTACCTAGTAAAAACGTTTTCCAATTCATTGATTTCTCCTCCATTGCATTTTATAAAATCACTTCTTCTAGTATACAGAAGAACGCTTTATTTGACTAATAATTTGAAATTTTACCCATAAACTGATAAATTAGAACTTTCTAGTGTAACACGATGCTAAGTTCTGTAAAATAGAAAGAAACAATACATAGTTAGGGGTAGAAAAATGAATCATGAGACTTTGGAGCTTTTTAAAACATTGACGGAATTACCGGGAGCCTCGGGAAATGAACATGCAGTTCGGAGTTTCATGAAGAGTGAGTTGGAAAAGTATTCCGATGAAATCGTCCAAGATCGCCTTGGCGGAATATTTGGCCTGAAAAGAGGCAATGAGGATGGGCCGACAGTACTGGTTGCCGGGCACATGGATGAAGTGGGATTCATGGTCACCTCCGTAACGGAAAATGGAATGATTCGCTTTCAGACCCTGGGAGGCTGGTGGAGTCAAGTGCTTTTGGCCCAAAGAGTCGAGATCATAACCGATAACGGTCCGGTCATTGGTGTCATCGGTTCGATTCCGCCCCACTTGCTTGATGAATCGCAACGCTCAAAACCAATGGATATTAAAAATATGCTGATTGATATCGGGGCGGATGATAAGGAAGATGTGAAGAGAATCGGTATTAAGCCTGGTCAGCAGATTGTACCGATTTGTCCATTCACGCCGATGGCCAATGAGAAGAAAATCCTCGCAAAAGCGTGGGATAATCGTTATGGCTGCGGACTTGCGATTGAATTGTTAAAAGATTTAAAAGGTGAAACGTTACCGAATGTCTTATATTCCGGGGCAACCGTCCAGGAGGAAGTGGGATTACGGGGTGCGCAAACTGCAGCCCATATGATCAAACCGGATCTTTTCTTTGCTTTGGATGCAAGTCCGGCGAACGATATGTCCGGCAGTAAAAGTGAATTTGGCCAGCTGGGAAAAGGGGCACTGCTCCGCATTTTTGATCGTTCGATGGTTACGCATCGCGGCATGAGGGAATTCATCCTTGATACGGCCGAGTCGAATGAGATTCCGTATCAATATTTCGTTTCCCAGGGCGGTACGGATGCAGGGCAAGTCCATATTGCAAACGAAGGCATTCCAAGCGGGGTGATTGGCATTTGTTCCCGCTATATCCATACACATGCATCCATGATTCATATTGATGATTATGCCGCTGCACGTGAACTGATTGGGAAATTGGTTCGTTCCTGTGATAAAACGACATTCGAGACCTTGATAAAAAACGGTTGATGGAGGAAGCTGAAATGGAAAGGGATGCTGTCATGATCCTTTTCCATCAGCTTTTTTTACATAGAAGGAAGGTAATTATATTGAAAATAGCAGTAGGCAGTAAGAATCCGGCGAAAGTAAGTGCCGTGCTTGGTGTATATGAAGATGCTGAAATCATTTCGCTTCAAGTGGAGAGCGGGGTCCCGGAACAGCCTTTTTCAGACGAGGAAACGATGGAGGGGGCAATTACTCGTGCCCGGAATTGCTTGATTCACAGTGATGCCGATATGGGTATCGGACTTGAAGGCGGTGTCGTGAAAATGGGACAAGCGCTGTTTCTGTGTAATTGGGGTGCAATGGCCACGAGGGACGGTGAGGTCTTTGTAGCTGCAGGAGCGAGAATCCCTGTTCCGGGAATTGTTGCCGGGAAGTTGCTGGACGGTGAAGAGTTGGGCCCCGTGATGGACGCCTTCACAAAGCAAGAGAATATTAGCAAAAAGGAAGGGGCAATAGGCGTATTTACAAATGAGCGGATCACCAGGGGCGAAATGTTCCTTCATATCATGAGGATGCTAGCCGGTCAACACGAATATAAGCGGAAAATGAAAAAGCGGGATTTTTGAATCACTGTCATGGAAAGGCGGGCTTCGATTTGGAAACGAACACTGCCAAAACAGAGCAGAATAAGACAGGGTTTTAATGAGCGGCCTTGCTAATATAGTGATAAGGGGTGAGCGGATATGGGGTGGGTTGAATCAATCCAAAAGGCCATCGACTATATCGAAGAGCACTTATTGGAGGACCTGACAATCGAGAGCATTTCCAGGCAGGCGAATGCCTCAGCTTTTCATTTTCAACGGACTTTCACCATTTTAACGGATATATCAATTGGTGAATATATCCGGCGTCGAAGACTGACCTTAGCTGCCCAGGAGATTTCATCCACAAATGGTAAGGTCATTGATTTAGCCTACAAGTACGGCTATGACACCCCCGAGGCATTCTCAAAAGCTTTTCGAAGGCAGCATGGGGTATCTCCAAGCGAAGCTCGAAAGTATATGGGGAAGCTGAAATTTTATGAACGCCTGATGATACAGGTCATTCTGAAAGGGGCTAAACCGATGAAATACAATATCCTTGAAAGGGATTCCTTTCAATTGATTGGAATCAAGCAAGAGTTTTCCTTGGTTAATGAAGAGAATTTGATAGGGATTCCAAAGTTGTGGGAGAAAGTCAATTCGAATGGAACAGGAGATAGGTTAGCGAAGTTGAACAATGGCCAAATAGATGGCTTGCTTGGTGTATGTGTCGATAAGCGGGCTGTAGGAAAAAATGAAACGATGGATTATTGGATAGGTGCAGAGTATGCCGGGAAAGTGCCTGAAGAGTTTTCAGCCCTTATGATACCGGCTTCCAAGTGGGTTGTATTTGAAGTTCACGGACCTATGCCTGATGCCATGCAACAAGCTTGGAAGCGGATTTTTTCCGAATGGTTCCCAACCAGCGGTCATGAACATGCCGGAACCCCTGAATTGGAAGTATACGCGAATGACGATGCTTCAAACCCTGACTATTACTCCGAAATTTGGATTCCGATTAAAAAGGGATAGTGTTCAACCATAAAAATTCATTCGTTTTTCGCTTGCAGGGAGTTAGGCATCTAATTTCCCCCTGCAAGCTTTTTATCATTTCCTGCCAGAAGACTCCCTCTTCAAGTGAGTGAAGGGAGAGAGCCCAACGGTAAAGAGGAAATGAATGGGAGTTGGCATAAGCCAAAGTAAATCGTACGTTCGATGGTCAGTCCTTTATACTTGTGCTGGATTTACAGCCCTTCTTCAAATATATAAGAAAGCACCTTCATGGCTTGGTTCACGGATTCGACAGTGACACTCGCCTTTTCCGATAATTCCTTTAAGGCATGGTGATGGGATTCCGGGCGAATCAAAATAAGCGGTTTTCCCAAGGAAACGGCGGTGCTTGCGTCCATGGCAGTATTCCATTGCTTATATTTCTCGCCAAACAAAGCGACGACAAGATCGGCTTTTTTCATCAAAAGACTTGTCCGCAAATTATTGACTTGGGAAGCGGCTGCATCCTTCAGGATAGGATTTGGCTGTTCCCCGAGGATATCTTCACCGATATTATCGGAGCGTTCATGATTTTCCATCGGGCCGACGAATTCTAATGGAAGCTTCAGTGCAGCGGCCTTATCTCTCAACTCACTTCTCCAATTTGTATGGATTTCCCCAGCAAGATACACGGTTAACTTCATTGTTTTCCTCCTCGATATTAAAATTGCTTTCATTGTACCATGTTTTTTAGAAAATGGATGAATTCCATAAATAAGGATAATATTATCCATAAGGTAATAAAAGAGACGGCTGGAGGAATGACGATGGCTTTATCGAAAAAGAATTTCCTTGTTATCTTGTTGATAAGCAGTTTGATCGTGGGCTGCTCAGGGATCGAGAGACAAACCGAAAAAGCAATGAAGGCTGCTGAAGTGGCTTTTCGTGACGATGAAAAACAGCCCAATCAAGAGGCAGGGCTAATTCAAGTCTATCTGCCAAAGGATTTTAAAGTAGTGGAAGAACATGATAATAATTTGATTTTACAAAAAGGGGATAAGATTTATATATTATTTGTCAATCCAAATGAAAAAGAAGACAGCTCCGTGTTATATTTGGCGATAAAGGAACAAGAGGATCAGTTTGAAGTGCTGCATTCTTTTCAAACTGATGATAAATTCGGCTTTATTTCGATCAAAGAGATACCGAAAGAAAAGTATGAGCTTGCAGTGGGGATCGGCGGGGTGAAGCTGACAACCGAAACGAAAAAAGACCAATTAAAAACCGATGCAAAACAAATGATGGAAATTGTTTCATCCGTGCCCCAGAAATAAGATGACCCTGCCTTTCAACCGATCCGTATTAATGGTTGATTCGCGGAGAGTCTGGTATGATGGGATTATAAAAACTAAGGTGTCATTTAGAGCAGGAGGAATATTCAAATGGAAAATTTACAAACCGTTGAACAATATGATGTATTGAAAAATGAAGGCAAACATATCTTTCTTTTTTCAGCAACATGGTGTGGAGATTGCCGTGTAATCGAACCGATAATGCCGGAGATTGAAACGAAATTTCCTGACTTTACATTCATTTATGTGGACCGTGATGAATTCATCGATGTGTGTGCGGCAAATGATGTATTCGGTATACCAAGTTTCATCGCCTATGATAATGGTAAAGAGTTAGGCAGATTCGTGAGCAAGGATCGTAAAACGCAAGAACAAATTGAGGAATTCATTCAATCACTATAATCAAAATCCCCTTCTCGCTGGGGATTTTTCAATGAAGAGGAGGGTCAGTCATGAAAATGGACAGCACGAAGCTGAAAAATATCTTGAAGGAACGTTTAAAAGATGAGGGTCGGACATTCAAATTCGATAGCAAGCAAGATACGTTACGGGTGGAAAATGTGAAGACCGGGAAGGGAATCACCATCGAATTGCCTCCTGTACTTGCTAACTATGAAAACGTACAGGAAAAGGCGATCGATGAAATTATTTATTACGTGGAAGAGGCCCTGAATGTGATGGGGGAAGAACACAGCATGGAAGGCAAGGAGAAATTCATTTTCCCAGTCATCCGCTCGACCTCCTTTCCTATGGAATCGGAAGAAGGAAATCCATTTTTATTCGATGAGCATACAGCTGAAACCCGGATTTTTTATGCCCTTGATTTAGGTAAAACCTACCGTCTTATAGATGAAAAGATGATTCAACGTGAAAATTGGCAGGGTGACAGGATCCGTGAAATTGCCCTTTTTAATGCCCGTTCCCTTTCCACTGAAATGAAGTCGGATATCGTTGCAGGTAATGCATTTTATTTTTTGAACACGAATGATGGATATGATGCCAGCAGGATCCTGAATGAATCATGGCTTCGGGAAATGAAGGACAAGGTCGAGGGGACCATGGCTGTGGCCATTCCCCATCAGGATGTCATCATCATTGCCGATGTGAAGAATGATACGGGCTATGATATTCTGGCGCAAATGGCGATGAGCTTCTTTGCCAGCGGTCATGTTCCGATAACGGCTCTATCATTCCTTTACGAAGAAAATGAGCTGGAGCCCATCTTCATTATGGGTAAAAACAAAAAGCGTGAACAATAATATATTGAATCACAAAAGGACCGTGTCAGCATCTGGCAGCGGTCCTTTTAAAGTTTGATAGAGTATATGACTCTTGGAGTTGATATTTATTTTTTAATCGGCGATAATATAATTGAAATATTTTGAAAATATGGAATAAAACAATAGAACAAGCGGATGAACGCTGCGGAAGAGTGCAAAGCATTGAGCCACCGAAGGAGTAAGTTCCAAAAGTATCCCTTGGAAAAACACTCTGTCCGTTTTAGCGTCCAATATAATAATGGGTTGATTGCAATTTTTTTAAATTGAACAGAAGCGCCTTTTGCTCAGTAAACGTAAATGCAGTTCCGGCAATATAAAAAAGATTTTCATTGGTTTTCCGGAGGTAGTTATGCCGATTATAAGAAATATTGAATTATTCTTTCCAGAGGATAGACAGGCAAATTTAATCTTTTATAGGGAAACAAGATGTATCGCTTCTTTATACAGTCGTTTGCTTCCAGAATTCAAAACGGATGAATATAAGGGAATACTGATTAATTGTGTATCAGGCTTGGACATAATAAACAAATTAGACGCTGGTTCGTTTATTATGTTTAATCATAAATCTGTTTTCGCTGAGATTAATATGAAAGAGTTTTTATCTTTGCCTACGGACCAAAGGAAAAAAGAATATACACTTGAAGTTATGCAAAAACCTTTAGAACAAGTAGCTAAGGAACTTAATCTTGATATTGGCCATTTTAAGGCCATCCATCAAAAAATAATAAACCTGGGCTTTGCGAACAAGTGGATTTATGCGAAGAAAAGCAGCCCTAACAGAAAATATTCTTGCAGTATTGTCTGTGAACAAGAAGTTTCTTATATAGATGTGTTTCTCGAAATCAAAAAGAGAAACGGTGAAGTTATAGGAAGAGAACGGATCATGAGAGAAACCGATACCGATGAACAGCATCTTTTCAGTAAATTAGGAAAAATAGGCTGGACACACAATCATAAAGTTTCATTTTCAGATCCAGATTATAAAACTAAATTTGTAGTCACCTTCTTAGAAAAGAAAGAATCCGAGAACTTATATTGGAAATATGAACAGCAAATATTCCAATAGAATCCTTTTTAGTATTACCCGGAATATCCGGTGCGGTAGTTTAAGCAACTAAGTAACGACCTGTAAGCAGGGTCCTTTACTATTACACTGTTTATCCACAATGATATTCAACGGGGCATGATGTATAAATGCTATACAGGGGCCACGAAAGGCATACCTGACAAAGGGGGAGAATTATCGTGAACGTGAAAAGCAAATTAATGGACATGCTGGAGGCCCGAAAAGGGGAAATGGTTCAAATCCGCCGTCACTTACACGAGAATCCGGAACTATCCTTCAAAGAAGAGAAAACGACACAATATATCATTGATTTTTATAAGGGGAAAGATGTCTCGATACAAACGAATATAGGAAATGGATTAGGGATCATCGTAACGATCGAAGGCGGAAAACCTGGGAAAACGATAGGTCTCCGTGCGGATTTCGATGCATTGCCGATTACGGAAGAAGCGGAGGTCCCGTTCCGTTCAAAAAATGAAGGTGTCATGCATGCCTGCGGACACGATGGGCATACCGCTTATTTATTAGTACTGGCAGACTGCATCAATGAGCTGAAAGATTCCCTATCAGGTACAATCAAAATAATCCATCAACATGCAGAAGAGACACCCCCAGGAGGAGCAAAAAGCATTATGGAATCAGGGGCTTTGGATGAACTGGATGCTGTTTTTGGAATCCACTTATTTCCGTCGCATCCAGCAGGGGTTGTCGGGTATCGCGGCGGCTATTCGATGGCTGGACGGACCTATTTCAAACTGGCGATAAAGGGTGTGGGCGGCCATGGTTCCTCCCCGCATATGGCTAATGATGCCATTGTGGCAGGGGCCCATTTCGTGACAGCCGTACAAACCGTAATCAGCCGTCGCTTGAACCCATTTGATATGGGTGTAGTCACAATCGGGTCCTTCGATGGAAAAGGAAGCTTTAATGTCATTAAAGATCGTATAGAAATCGAAGGGGATGTCCGTTATATGACAGCGAAAACCCAACAGCTGATCGATAAGGAAATCCACCGAATCGTCAAAGGGATAGAAACGGAATTCGATGTTCAGTGCGAACTTACATATGTCCCCGATTACCCTCCGTTATATAATGACCCTGAACTGACTGGATTCGTGAAAAAAAGCCTGGAAAGCATGAATGATAAAGATATTAAAAAGGTTGTGGAATTTCCGGTTTTCTCAGGTTCAGAAGATTTTTCGTATTATGCAGAAAAGATACCAGGCTGCTTCTTTTACATTGGCTGTAAACCGAAAGGGGTGGAGAAGGCATATTTCAATCACCATCCTAAATTCGACATTGATGAAGATGCCCTTTTGATCGCTTCCAAATCAGTGGCGCAGGTTGTTTGCAGTTTTTATGAATGGAAATAGTCCCTTTGGTCCTTGTTTGCAAAAAAAACGGAGAAACCCACAAAACACCGTTCGGTATTAACGAACGGTGTTTTATGGGTTGTGAAAGGTATTTGGATGCTGCCGGAGGTTTCATGAAGGATGATGCAATGAATAGGCCAGTCTGCTTTCAAGTCAGCATGAAAACTTAATCTCTTTGTAAACGCGATTTAACAGCTGTGTTTTATTTAAATAGTAGACTAGGGGCTAATGTTATTTCGCGATGATAGGTTTAAACTCATTTCAGAAGGGGTTTAATAGGGTAGGAGTTCTGCGAAATACGTTAAGTTGGTAAGAATGCGATAAAAAAAAGATACTAATCCCAATTTAGCTTAAATTTTCTCGATATTTTTAAAATAACTGGTAGAATTAGTTACATAACTACAGATGTAGAAAGAGTGATAGTTTTGAAATGGCTAAATAAGATGAAAAAATGGTTCCAAGCAGAGGAAATTATTGAAATCGAAGAAATTATTATAGATGAACCGCTTGATGAAGAGACATTAAGGAAAATGGATTTTTCGAAGCTTTCGAAGTCAAAGAAAGAAGAAATAAAGGTTTATAATCAAAAAGTGGAAAAAATGTCACAGACGCCAGACCCGGATACGAAAATCCTGTTTCAATATCCAAAAGGCCAGTTCAAGTTTCCGCTCATTCCAGACCGGGAGCAGAATAAAAGAAAGCCTAGGGAAAGAAACAGGGAGGACAATGAACCTAAACAGGGGAAGAATGTGCCCAAAGAAACACCGAGAAGGCCTGTAAGGGATCCTGAACCAAAACGGAGAAGCTTCGACAGGGAGGAAACTTCAAAAATAGTCCCGTCAAATACTCCATTCCGCCCAACGGAAATCCCTTCACCCATTTACGGGTTCCGTCGTCCGGAAAAAAAAGTAGTCCCTTCTGAAGAAATTGTCGAATATGAATTGGAAAGCAAAATGCCCATCCTAAAAAAAGAAGAACCCGATATCGAGATTCCGGTATCGATCCCTGAAATCTCAAAAGGTGCGTCACATGAGGCAATGACGGTAGAACCCGCCATTCTTATACCGGAACAAGCGGAAGAAAAAAAGGAAGATTCGGAGATACCCGCTTTCTTTCGAAGAAATCCCATTGAGTCACTGCCAGAAGAAGCAGTAAGCGAGCCTAACATTATTGAGCCTGAGGTAGAAAAAGAGGCTATTGAACAGGACCAAGTCGATTTTGGACGCGAAGTCGCTGTATCCATCATGGAACAGGCGGACGACACTCCGCCTGAAGCGATATCGGTTCCTGGGGAGGTTGCTGTACAATCAAATCAACCATTAAGTCAAGAAACAATGCCTGAAAGGGACCCATCTGAGGCAATACCTGAAGTGCAGCCTAAACGTCCGAAAAAACATATCCCATTTAATGTGATGATGCTTAAGCAAGATCGGGAAAAAAATGGCTTCATGAATAGAATGATGCCGGAAAAAAAAAGCCTTAATTCGGAAAGGGCAGTAGTTTCACCTGACAAACGACCTATGGATGACGCTGCCCAAACGGAGGCAGGACAAGCGGAACCATCCGCCATTCCCGAACGGAAACCGGAGGAAAGCAGAGTTATGCCGAAAGAGGAGACTCCGGACATTACACCTGCCTTTTTGGACACCGAAACCGCCGCCGTGCCTGAAAATACAGTTGAATCCAATATTGGTTCCGACCCTAAGCGGCTTCTTGAACAGGAATCCCCCATTTCTGGAGATGGGTATCAAGAAGCAGTTTATACAGAGACAGCGGAAAGTGGCCAAGGCGATGCCCCGGAAGTTTTTGGCTCCGTGGAAGCGGATGATAATCCATACTATGTGTTTCCGAATATCGAATTGCTGACACCTCCCACTTATGCTGTGCATGATGATGAGTGGCTCGAGGAACAGACATTATTACTTGATCAGACATTGAAAAATTTCAATGTCCGTGCAAAGGTCGTCAATGTCACTCAAGGACCGGCAGTAACTCGTTTCGAGGTGCATCCGGAGCCGGGAGTGAAGGTGAATAAAGTGACGAACCTGATGGATGACATCAAATTAAGCCTTGCTGCTCAGGATATGAGGATGGAAGCGCCCATTCCGGGTAAACATACAATCGGCATCGAGATTCCGAACAGGAAAAGCAAACCGGTATTTTTGCGTGAGGTTTTGGAAAGTACTGAGTTTCAAGAGCATGAATCACCGCTTGCCGTGGCATTAGGACTCGATATATCCGGTCAGCCGATTATCACGGATTTGAGAAAGATGCCGCATGGATTGATAGCCGGGCAAACTGGATCGGGGAAAAGTGTCTGTATCAACACCATGCTGGTCAGCTTGCTATATAAAGCGACGCCGCAGGAGTTGAAGTTACTATTGATCGATCCGAAAATGGTCGAGCTCGCCCCATATAACCGGATCCCGCATTTGGTCAGTCCAGTCATAACCGATGTAAAAGCCGCTACGGCTGCGTTGAAATGGGCTGTAGAGGAGATGGAACGACGTTATGAATTGTTTGTACATGCGGGTGTACGTGATATCACCCGCTTTAATGAACAAGCGGAAAAAGCCGGTCAATATTCAAGCAAGCTGCCTTATATCCTGGTGATCATCGATGAGCTTGCGGATCTAATGATGATGTCCCCGGCTGATGTAGAGGAAGCGATTTGCCGGATTGCTCAAAAGGCCCGTGCCTGCGGCATCCATTTGATTGTAGCCACTCAAAGACCTTCAGTCGATGTCATAACTGGATTGATCAAGGCAAATATCCCGACAAGGATCGCTTTTTCGGTTTCTTCACAAGTCGACTCCCGTACAATCATCGATAGCGGCGGTGCAGAAAAACTATTGGGAAGAGGGGATATGTTATTCGCTGAAAACGGCTCTTCAAAAACGGTGCGCCTGCAAGGGACTTTCGTGAGTGATGAAGAAATCGATCAAGTGGTCAACCATGTTAAACTGGAGCAGCAGCCGAAATACCTGTTTGAACAGGAAGACTTGCTGAACAGGGCCCAGGTCACGGAAGAAGCGGATGAACTGTTTTTCGAGGCTTGTGAATTTGTCGTGAGCCAGCAGGCCGCATCTGCATCGAGCGTCCAAAGGCGCTTCCGTGTCGGATATAACCGTGCAGCGCGTCTAATAGAAATGATGGAGCAACATGGAGTCGTTTCCGAATCCAGGGGCTCAAGGCCAAGGGATGTATTGATTACGGAAGAAGAACTGGAATTTTTACATGTTAATTAAGAGAACCTAATAAAAGGAAATTGTATATAATGTGAAAGGGTGAAAACCCTTTTTTATCCCCTTAATTGAGGGAAAAACCAATGATTTGATAAATTGGCATCTGCCTGACATGGATGAATGAATAAAAAAGTGATATAATAGATTTTTGTTGATGAATGATTGAAAATAAAAGCTTGAAAAACCTATGAAGAAATTGCGTTACTAACAAGTCTCGTAATGGAAAAACAAATAAAAGATGACGTCATATACTGTCATACAGGTAGACGATTGGTGGAGGTTCGCTTTATGACTGCTTACCATTTTGTGGGAATTAAAGGGTCGGGTATGAGTGCTCTTGCACAAATACTGCATGATATGAATATTGAAGTGCAGGGTTCCGATTACGAAAAAGAATTTTTTACACAATTGGCATTAGAAAAAGCCGGGATTAAAATCCTTCCTTTCAACGAGGAAAATATTCAACCTGGAATGACCATCATTGCAGGAAATGCGTTTCCGGATAGTCATCCGGAAATCGTAAAGGCAAAAGAACTTGATTTGCCGATTATCCGTTATCACCGTTTCCTAGGTGATTTCATGAAAAACTTCATTAGCGTGGCGGTTACGGGAGCGCATGGTAAAACATCGACGACCGGCTTACTTGCCCATGTAATGGGGGGCGCTAAACCGACATCCTTCTTGATTGGGGATGGAACGGGTAAAGGGATCGTGAATTCTGATTACTTCGTATTCGAAGCATGTGAATATCGCCGTCATTTCCTTTCCTATTATCCGGATTATGCAATCATGACGAATATCGATTTTGATCATCCTGATTATTACGCCAATGTCGAAGACGTGTTCGAGGCTTTCCAAACGATGGCCCTTCAAGTCAACAAAGGCATCATAGCGTGCGGGGATGATGAGCATTTACCACATATTCAGGCGAAAGTACCGGTTATTTTTTACGGATTTGCAGAAGGAAATGATTTTCAAGCGAAAAATGTTTCCGTCACTCCGGATGGCACGACTTTTGATGTGCATGTAAGGAACAATTACTATGATACATTCACAATTCCTACTTTTGGAAAGCATAATGTGTTGAATGCACTTGGTGTCATTGCACTTTGTAAATATGAAAACTTGGATACGGAAGCTGTGAAAGCCCAATTGCGGACTTTTGGCGGAGTTAAACGCCGGTTCTCCGAAAAGGAAATCGGAAGTCAGATCATCATTGATGATTATGCACACCATCCGACCGAGATCTCTGCAACTGTTGACTCGGCTCGACAAAAATATCCAGAGCGTGAAGTTGTTGCGGTTTTCCAGCCGCATACATTCTCGAGAACGCAGGCATTCCTGGATGAATTCGCCGACAGCTTGAATTTGGCCGACAAAGTATACTTATGTGAAATTTTTGGATCTGCTCGTGAACATCAAGGAAAGTTATCGATTGAAGACCTTCAAGATAAGATTCCAGGTGCCGAGCTGATTACGGAGAACACAACATCAATATTGCAAAACCATGATAACAGTGTCGTGTTATTCATGGGTGCGGGGGACATTCAAAAGTTCCAAGCAGCCTACGAGCATACACTGCAGGTAAAATAAAAAAACGACCGATCCGTTAGTATGAAGTGAACCCAAAAAGTTAGACACTTTATTTAATTAGGAAACCTTGAGGGCATGAACCCGGTAATCTACTGGGCTCATGCCTTTTAATTTCAC
>NZ_JBIWEU010000028.1:0-39906 GCF_044762675.1 Peribacillus sp. NPDC096448
ACCCCACAGGCGCAAGTGCGCCGAGGAGGCTCCCGGACCGCCCGCGGAAAGCGAGTGCCTGAAGTGGAAATCAACGTCAAAATTTGTACAAGCCCCAAAAAACTGTAGACAACTTATATAAGTTGGCTTTTTTTATGGATTTTCAAACTAACCTTTAAAAATGGTTTTGACAGGTTAATTTATTTCATGTAAAGTCTAATTATATAAATAAGGAGGGGGCATTTTGGACCGTATTTCAGTAGCGAGACATAAAGAAAAACGCTTTTTTCATATCCGTTATTTATCTAAGATGAAGGGAAAAGGAAGAAGCCCTTTACAGATAAATGTAAAGGACGCGATAACGGGACTGTTTGGGGGATTTTTAACTATATTCGCTTTAATTCTCTTAACAAAAATAACATCAACAGTGTGGTTAATGGCTCCATTTGGCGCCAGCTGTGTACTGGCGTTCGGTCTTTGGAACGCTCCATTATCACAGCCGCGAAATATTATTGGCGGCCATTTTGTTTCAACATTCGTAGGTTTAGCTTCCTTTCATTTTTTTGGCGATGAACCTTGGGCAATCGGCTTGGCTGTGGGATTAGCAATTGCGGTGATGATGCTGACAAAAACGACGCACCCGCCAGCTGGGGCAGACCCGCTTGTAGTCATGCTTGGCCAGTATAGCTGGAGTTATTTATTTACGCCTGTTTTAGCTGGTGCCGTGTTAATCGTTTTACTGGCATTGTTAATTAATAATTTGCGCAGTAATCGGAGCTATCCAACTTTTTGGATTTGATTGCTTTTTAAAGTGTAATTAGATAAAGTAAAAAGTAATTTTACCATGTTTCACTATCATGAAAAAGTTAAAAACGAGGAACTCTCAGGGTCCTCGTTTGTCAGTTATAAGTGCTGGTATTCCTGTAAATTAAGATCTCCCACGCCTTTCAATATCCTTTATCTTCCATCATTTAGTTTGACATGCGTTTCGGCAACTTCCACACCATTTACTAGGAGTGATATTCGGTGGATTCCCATGTAATGTCGACGTGTCGTCAGGTCTTTCCAATTGTGAATCCTCACTCTTTCAACCCCTTCACCATGTGAAAAATCCCTATCAGCCAAAAGGAAAATTTTACGGGAAGTTTTCTGATTGGCTTTTACAAAATCGATGGCGTACTCAATACGAAGTTTCGCCGTATTCTTCGCGTCCACTTGAAACCTGAAATGAAGCTCACTGGTTTCCCCAATAAAAATCGAGTCTGGTTCATTTCTAATAAATGCATTTGTAATGATATTCGGATTATTCAATATATCCGTGTATCCAAATAATGAAAGGACTTCTGGATCTGCTTGCCGAACAAGGGTCCGGCATCCCCGACGGACAATCCAAATCGTGTTGGGTTCTCCGCTTTCATACCAGCGCTTGGCAGTTTCTATTACGGTTTTGGAATGGTCTTTGGCAATATCATTCAAGTTATTGGCCACACTTTTGCGAACATATAGGGATGGATCATTTTTCAGGTTCTCAAGTAATTCCAAGACTGGTGCGGGATCGGATTTGAACATCGGTAAAGCTTGGCCCCAAGGTAACCTGGGCCTGCACCCCTCACTTGCCAGCCTGCGGACATGCTCATCATCATGATTGGTCCATTCCTTCACCTTCTCGATCATTAAAACGGGATCAAGCAAGATAAAAGCACGGATGGCAAATTCGGAGGATGACCCTGCAGTAAAACGCTCCAACGCATCTAGCGATAATGGCCAATCTTTCTTATTCAATCCATGTACCTCTACAAAATCCGGGAAAAATAAATATCTAAACCCTTCACAATCCTTATCAAGCCGATACAAAATATCCAAAGCCTCTTGATAATCACTTGGGAGATGCTTTCCAAGAATAATCGAAATATGTCTAATTCGTTCCTTTAACTTTCTTTCGTTCCAATGCTCATCCATAACTTTCCCAATGAACGATTCAGTAGAAAAAGAAGGATACACGCCTCTTACTTTTTCACTGAATTCACGAATGAACGTTTCATTATATAAATCCTTTAAAGGCTCAGCCATTTCATTCACTTCTTTTCTTCAGGTTAAATTTGCTTTTGGATACTTGCACTACTTATCAGCTATCATTTCAACTTATGTTATGCACTCTCATCCATAGAGCGATGCATATCATTAAAAAAGGACAGCTTACTTTACAGAACAAGTCTGTCCAAAATCAAGTGAAGTTCATTCATCACTATTCGGAATGGCTGATAAGAGCTGATTCTATAGGAATCTATATCCCTCTTTCCAATGTATGTAATCTTTGCACCAGAACCCGTTTCCCATAAGTCCATCTAATATCCCCATACAAAATCCCTCCCGAAATTTTCCTTTGTGTATAGTATGATAGTAGTAGCATATAAAGTAAAATATTCCTACCATATTAATGAATTAATCAAAACGACAAAAAGCCCACTCTGAAGAGCAAGGGACTGCTTCTAGCCTTTATCAAGAAAAAAGGTCAGTCCCACTGTGTTAATACTTTAACACAGCGGTGACTGACCCCATTGTCTATTAGACATTTTGATTTTAGCTTTATCTGACCTTTCTACTTATCTATTTAATTGTTTCACTTTTACAGGCTTTTTTTCCTTGCTTAATTTGATGATTTGTCCGATAATACTGATGGCAATTTCTTCTGATGTTTCCGAGTCAATTTCCAATCCGATTGGAGAATGGACCTGCTCCAACTGTTCTTGCGTGACCCCTTCACTTTTTAACTTTTCAAATATGCTTATGACCTTGCGTTTACTGGCTACCATCCCAACATATGCAATCGGAAATTGCAGAGCCGTTTTTAATACAATATCATCACAATCTTTTGTAACAATTACCACATATGATTTTTCATTAAGGTTGGCTGCGAGCAAAGCCTTTCCAATATCCTCGTTCACAAAAAGGTTTGCCGCATTCGGAAAGCGTTCCTTTGTACAATAACCAACGCGATCATCGACAATGCAATAAGGATATTCGAGGAAATCAGCGAGCTTTGCCAACGCATGGCCTAAATGACCGGCCCCAGCCAGAATGAGTTCAGGCCTGCTTGTATAGACTTCAATAAAGACCCGTAACGTGCCGCCACAATTCATCTGAATTCCGTCTTTTGCATGTTTATTCAATTTATATTCAACGATTTTCGATTGGCCATTTTGGATCGCCTTTACACTATCTTCGATCACATAGTGTTCAGCCAAGCCCCCTCCGACAGTCCCTTCAATGGTACCATCCCGGTAGACAATCATTTTTCCAACATGCCTGGGAGTCGAGCCCTTTGATTCAATAATCATGGCTAAAGCAAAGGTTTCGTTTTGACGCGTCAGCATGGCCACTTTTTCCATCAGCTGCATATAAAGCTCCCCCCTATCTTTAAACATTAATTCGGTTGATATTGCTTCATGCTAAGAAAATAACGTAAAAGATGTAACGCAACGGTTTTTCTGTAAGCCGCAGTGGAGCGCTGATCGTCGATTGGTCTAATGATCTTTTCGAAGGCTGCCACAATTTCAGCGATGTCTGCATCGGCTAATGGTATCGTTTTTCCAACCAGCTTCTTCTCAATATCAATGGAACGAACAATCGTTGGTCCGACCGCCCCGAAGGCAAATCGAATGTCATCGATTCGATCTTTGCTTATCCGGACGAAACCCGCAAACGATACTTTGGCAATGGCATCTGCGTTGCGGTTGCCGACTTTCTCGAAAACAACATGTGAATCTCCTAATACGAACGGCAGAATAATCTCCGTTACTATTTCATTGTGAAAGCGTTGAACCTGTCGTGGACCTTGAATGAAATCGCTGATCGCAACCATGCGATCACCATTTACGGAGCGCAACAGAAGCTTTGCATTGTATACATATAATAAAGGAAGCATGTCACCGGCTGGAGAGGCGTTGCAAATATTACCGCCTAATGTTCCCCGGTTTCTAATTGCCGGGGCAGCTATTGTTTTAATTGCATTCTTTAAAGCAAAAGGAATCAACGGATTTTCAAGTAATTCACTATAGGTACAGCAGGCCCCGATGTGGAGATCCTTGTGATGTTGATACACCTGCTTTAATTCGGAAAGATGATTAATAAAAACAATCGGTTTAGGGATTTTTGGAGGTACTCCCCTTCTACTTTTGTGAAGAACCATAACATCGGTGCCTCCGGCCATGATTACACAATCTTCTCTATTCAATTGGCTCAAAGTTTCGTCTAAACGCTCGAAGCGATACGCTATTATTTTCTCTATCATAAGCCATCACCTTTTTTAGCTGCTAGGTTAATCGCCTCAACAATCATATTGTAGCCCGTACATCGGCACAGATTTCCGGAGATGCCCTCACGAATTTCAGCCTCTGAAGGATGAGGATTTTCAGATAACAAAGCTGCACTTGCCATAATCATTCCCGGTATGCAATAGCCGCATTGCACTCCCCCGGCGATGGAATAGCTTTCATCTAAAATTTTAAATTGTTCCGTTTCAATGATGCCTTCGATCGTTTGAATATCGGCACCAGCAATCGAGCCAATTGGAATAAGGCAGCTGTTTTGCAGGAGGTTATTCACAAAAACACTGCAGGCTCCGCACTCCCCTTCACCACAGCCTTCCTTTGTTCCGATTAACTCAAACTCATCTCTTAATAAATCTAGTAATCTTGCTGTAGCAGGGGCGTCAGTTTCTACCGTTCTTCCATTTAGTGTGAATTTAATCAACCCTCTTCACCTTCTTTCATCCAAAGACTTTCAATAATGGCTTCCGGTGTAATCGGAATTTGCTGAAAAGAAGTGTGCAGGGCATCCTCAATCGCCGCTTGGACTGCTGGAGCGCCTCCGATTAAAGTCAATTCACCTGCGCCCTTCGCCCCGTATGGACCGTCAGCATAGGGGTTATCAAAGACCTTGCTTTCAATTGAAACAACATCCAATGAAGTCGGCGGTCCATAATCCGATATGCTTTTTTGTTGGATTCTACCTTGTTTTGACGTCATCTTTTCTAGATAACCGTATGCTAGCCCTTGAGCCAAACCACCGTCAATTTGGCCTTTCATAATCCGTTCATCGATGACCTTCCCAACTTCATAATTGCCGTATACTTTTTCTAACTTTAAATTACCTGTTAACGTATCAACTTCTACTTCAACAATATTAACGCCCCATGAATAAGCCGGGTAGGCATCTCCAGTGAAGGTTTTCTCGTCCCAAGGAATCATTTCACGGTGAACATAGTGCTCAACTACTTCCTGTTCCACCCCTGTTTGCCACTGATTCTTAAGTTTTTTTGCGGCCCGTTCAAGCAATTTTCCGACAATCATCGTCGTCCTGGAAGCTACGGTCGGACCCGAGTCGGGCACCTCTTTTGTGTCGGGATAAGGGTACAAAATATCTTCGAACGGGAGGTTAAGTTCTTTGGCGACAATTTTACACAACGTCGTCAAAATACCTTGTCCCATATCAGAGTTTGAGATTTTTAGTGATACCTGGTCGTCCTTTGATTTAACCAGTTTCACCTTTGCTTTAATATGATCTCTTTCGCCACTGCCAGTAAATCCACAGCCGTGGAGGAACAGCGAAGTTCCTATGCCTTTTTTATAGCGCTGATTTTGTTGATTTAAGCGCTGAAAGTCTTCTTTTTTCTTTTTGTATTCTGACACGTTGAGTACGTCCTCAATCATTTCTTCCACTAATATCGGGTCGCGGAATTTACCTTTGGTGATGGTGGGGTCTCCTTGTTTGACGAGGTATTTTCGTTTATATTCAAGCGGGTCGATTTTTGCCAGTTTACTAAGATGTCCAATATGACTTTCGATTCCGGCAAAGCTTTGGGGAGCACCAAAGCCTCTGAAGGCGCCGTTCGGAACGGTATTGGTTTTTAAGACAAAGCCTTTTGCATGAAAATGCGGAATTTTATAAACACCGGCACTGTTTATTAATGCGCGCTGCAGCACGACAGAGCTCAATCCCACATTTGCCCCTCCATCGAGAAAGATGTCAACACACATGCTCAAAATATTACCTTCCTTATCAAGGGCCGTCCGATATTTGAGTTTGGCCGGATGCCTTTTCGTCGTTACCAGCATATCCTCAGAACGGTCGAACACGAGCATTACCGATTTTTTGACTGCTCTTGCGGCAACGGCTACGTGACAAGCCATCATAGAAGGATAATCTTCTTTGCCGCCAAAACCTCCGCCGGTAGGACTTTGAACAACTCTGACTTCATCGTCACCACAGGCTAATGCGCTTAGCAATGCATTTTTTATATAATAAAGACATTGCATCGATCCCTGGACGACAATTTCATCATCCTTATAAACGGCGAGCATTCCTTGCGGCTCAAGATAGACATGCTCCTGATAACCCGTATCATATTCTTCTTCGATGATTTGATGGGCTCCCTGCTCGATAGCTGAAATGTTTTCTAAGCTTTCCCCAAATTCATAGCTTGCCAAAACTAAGGATACTGATTTTTGCTTGATCGCTTCGTCCAATGTATAGATAGCCTGATGTTCTTCAAATTCAACCTTCACTTCATTTAATAATCTGTACAGGATATCCAGGTCTTTGCCCGTGAGCATGAGAATTGGCTCACCAATATAATTGACCCACTCATTGGCAAAAATGGGCTGATCTTCTTTGATAATTTTGACATAATTCGGTCCGGGGATATGCTCTGCTCCAACAGCTTCATACCCTTCCGGAAGGTTAGGTAATTGAATGGATATGATTTTTCCATAAGCAATTGGCGATCGATACAAAACACCATAAACCATATTTTCCACTTTCACGTCACTAATATAGGGCAACTGGCCCGATACTTTACCTTTATGGTCCTTTTTGGGCACTGAGGTGCTTATGTCTTTGAGATTCATTGCAACAACACCCTTCGACTCATTTTTTTAATGGGACATATTCTGAATAGAAACCTCTTCCTATGATTTTATCTATGAGAATGAACTTTTATGATTCATTTCTATTCAAGATTTTCGTAGTTTTTAATTTTATTTTTACTTCGAGAAATTTAAAGCATTATCATAATCAATGGCTTTTTGGTAATCCTCCGGTGTATCAACATCCATTAATACTCCCGCATCATCTACATTCATGTATTGCTTTTCGTAACCGCCCAGGACCACACGCAAATTACTTTCTGGATTGGTTTCGAGAATTTTCTGTTTCACTTCGCTTGATAATTTAATGGGATGGCCGCCTTTATAGTCAAAGCTGGGAATAACCACGTTTCCTTTGTGTTTTGCTAGTAGCTGAATAGTTTCTTTTTTTACAAGCGGACAATCGCCGGGTGTTATAAAGAAGGTTGGGGCATTTACTTCGCTGCAGCCCTTTTGAATGGAATGAAACATTCCCTGGTTAAAGTTTTCATTATAAACAAACTTGATCTGAAATGAATAGGCATTTTCACTGATGATTTTGATAATTTCCTCTTGGATGATTTTCGCTTGAAATCCAGCTACGACGATGACCCTGCTGCATAATCCTTCAAATTTAGAGATCGTTTGCTCCAACACGCTCATTTGCCCCATCGGCAAAGTCATTTTAAATGCATTCGCTCGGCTGGAATATCCAGCAGCTAGGACGATTGCTTCCATATTCGTCACCTTCTACCTATCATTTTTCTTAATTCTCACAATAAAAGCACAAGCGGTGTAAGGATTTGCTGTATGGACTATTAAGAGAACATTGATTGTTTATGTTTTGAATTTTAATTAAACAATCTGGATAGTGTTTTTTCTTTATATGCATAAAAGCCTCATTATATTACTTATTAACCAACTTGATACAATTTTTAAAATATCAAAAGATATAAAGAGACAATACATAATCCTTATTTATAATTCACAAAGACCACTGTTAGTGAGAGACAAATAGTAGGTATTGAGCAAGGATTATCTGAAAGTCCAGAAGATAGGACATGAATACCTTCCATTAAATCCCTTTTAACCTTTTCGTATCCATAAATTAGCACTAAAAAAAATTCACCAAAAATCATTTTGTTTGAAAAGTGAAAGTCCATCTCGTCATTGTTTGAAATTTAAGAATGGGGACCTCTTTACGGAGGTCCCCATTAATGAAGGCAAGGTTTCTTGTTAAACGGTACAATTCATTACGGAATATCATGTCCCATCGAGCTTGTGAATATGTTAAACCATTGCTCTTTTTCCATGCTTAAGTTTAGTGAATCTATGGCGCTGTCCAACCGTTCTTTCTTACCGGATCCAACGATTGGTATGATTTTTGCGGGATGTTTCAATAGCCATGCATACATCACTTCATCTATTCCATTGGCACCGATTTCTTCTTTCACGATTTCTAACGTTTTTCTTAAGCGGACAGCCTTTTCATTCGACTCCTCAAAGATGCTTCCTCCTGCAAGCGGTGACCATGCCATCGGCGCAACGCCTTTTTCCTGACATAAGTTCAAGGTTCCATCTTCGAAGTTTTCAAGATTGTATGCAGAAAGCTCCAGCTGATTCGTCACAAGCGGATATTCTAGATAAGATTGAAGCATATCCCATTGCGGTTTTTTGAAGTTCGATACTCCAAAGTTTCGGACCTTCCCTGATTCCTTCAATTGATTAAACGCCTCAGCCGTTTCCGCCGGGTCCATCAGGGGATCCGGACGATGGATAAGTAATAGATCAATATAATCCGTTTTAAGATTCATAAGTGATTGTTCAACAGACTTTATGACATGGCTTTTACTTGTATCGTAATGGTGACTTTTATTGGAAGGACGGTTTTCTGATTGGAGAACGATGCCACATTTCGTAACGATCTCCATTTTATCGCGTAAAGAAGGCTTTAATGAAAGTGCATTCCCAAAATTCTCCTCACACGTATAACTTCCATATATATCGGCATGATCATATGTTGTGATGCCCCGTTCCATTCCATATTCAATAAGAGATAAGATTTCCTCGGCAGAAATTCTCCAATCTGCCAATCTCCACATACCGTGTACAATGCGTGAAAGACTAAGCTCTTCAGTTAGATTGACTCTTTGCATGTTTTTCTCCCCTTTGATCTTGCTAATTAGTTGTTTGTTTTTTCCTATCATGACTATCTGTGTCAGTATCTATAGCTACTGCCACAAACCTTAGTATAATTTAAGTTTTCGGAGAATCCTAATCTTGAGTGACCCTTATCTGCCATAATTATTTAGCTTAGTTTCATGAAGAAATATATCGCCGCCTTCTCGTGCAAGTTCACACGTTATGAACATAAGAAAAAGGCTGCCGCAGCAACCTCCTGAATATTGTTAGTTCTTTTGAGTTTTCTCGTGTAATTCCACGATTTCTATCGCTAAATCTTTTGTTGTCATGGAAGTCATCAAGTGATCTTGAGCATGGATCAAGAGCATTGGAATATCGAATTTCTCACCATTTATTTCTTGTTGAATCAATGCGGTTTGGATTTTATGTGCAGCAACAAATTCATGTTCCGCTTCCTTCGTCATATCCATCGATTGGAAAATTCAATAAAATAACAAAGAATGAGCCAATGATCGTCAGTGGGAGTGTTACTAAAACACCGTGCCTGATTGCCAGCAGATGTCTTTGTGAACCAATTTTGTTTGCAACTGGAAGCACTTTCATTTCGAGTAACCCCATAAAATTATTCAATAACTTTTCCCCCTTTTAATTAAGAGTCCGGAAAAACAAACAATTCCAATAAATAAACATCATAACGTTATATTCATTATGTCAATATTTTTATTGAAAATATGATTTGTGTTATAAACTTTGAAACCTTAGAATAAATAGTGCTGTTATATATTCGCTGTTGATAAAAAAAGTACAAACCCTGCTCTTGAATCCCGCAAAAGCACAAAAAAAAAAGCAGGAAATTGATCACTGTCAATTTCCTGCTTTCTTTTTTGAAATCACTTTTCATTTCCAGAATTGAGGGGCCAAAATGAACCACAAGCATGCACATTTCCCAACACTATATTTGTTTAACCCCAATGAAAGGTATATGATAGATTAAAAGACTGAAGGTGGAACGGCCTATCAATTCTGAAACGAGAAAACCAATAAACATTACCCTCAATCCGTACTTGACTAATAGACTCGCTAATCTGGCTGAAGAAAGAGGTATCCCCATCGAAAGACTGATGGATAAAGCAGTGGACTTGCTTCTTGAATACATGGAAGATAATGAGACCGTTAATCAGGTGAAATACAGTAATAACAAAGCGATTGAAAAAAATAAAGAATTGATTGCAAAAAGCAGAGAATTCATCAATAAAAAACAAGCACGTAACCCCTAGGAAAGTACTTGTTTCATACTGTAGGCAAATTCATTGAAATTCGATTTGCCTACATTTTTTTTGTATTAAAATAGAAGAATTAATCTGAGGTATGAAAAAAATGCTCTCTAAACATGATTCTATACACCATCCCACAGCGGATTCCAAACGACTTCCCAAAGGTGTCCATCAGGGTCTTGAAAGTGTGCAGAATATCCTCCCCAGAAAGTGTCATGTGCCGGGTCGGTTATGATCGCGCCAGCATTTTTGGCTTTTTCCAGCACAATATTCACTTCTTCTTTACTTCCTACGTTGTGACCAATGGTAAATTCAGAAGGACTTGCCGGAGACAAAGGAACCTTGGCCTCATGAGCTATATCCTTTCGGTTCCATATGGCAAGTTTTAGGCCTTCTTGCAGGTCGAAAAAGGCAACGGCCCCATGTTCAAATTCTTTGCCCACTATTCCTTCTGTTTGAAATCCCAGGCCATCCCGATAGAATTCCAGCGATTTTTCCAAATCATCCACACCTAATGTAATGACAGTAATACGCGGTTTCATGATTGTCCTCCTTCTTACTCACATTCTTCTATTGGTTACAACTTTTTTAGTACAACGAAATCAAAAAAACAAGTTTTTTTTCAATCCAAACTGAATTCCTGTATAGTAGAATGATTAACTGATCAAGTTCGAATATTAAGATTTACTCATTCACTTTACTTAAATTGTAATGAACCGAAAGGAAAAGCGATTACCGATGATTTCATTTATCCTCACCTTGAAACGTTTTCTAAAAGCTCTGTGGTCCGCCTTTAAATTGAAGAACTTCCAGGTTCTTTTCATATTGGTCCTCGTTATGTTATTTTCCGGTACAATTTTCTATGTTAAGCAGGAAGGTCTGACTGTGATTGAATCCCTATACTTCTGTGTTGTAACTCTTAGTACCGTTGGGCATCCCAGTTTTGAACCGCAGACAACATTTGGAAAAGTATTTACAATGATTTATATTATAGGCGGCACTGGATTATTTATGGGCTTAATAGGATACCTAGCATACGCAATCATAAAGAAACCGGAAAACGAGAGCAAAATCTGAATGCTTAGGAATGCTTATAATAATTGGCATTCAAAAAAGGACCAAGTGAAGGGTCTCCTACTGAAGTTTGAGCAGGGACCTTAATTCCCCTATATATTGGTTATCTTCAGTTGTTTTGGTCACAAGTCTATCAGTGGCAAAATACGGAGAAATGATATTCATCGCACTTTACTTCCTTCCCCCATTGAGTGTCATCAATTCTAATCGAATCTCATTCCAGATAAGTCCCTTCTACATAAACTTGGTTAATTATAACATCTTCCATCTTCTTTATTAATTTTCACTAATCCATTTTATTGGTATTTCAAGTGTAAAAGTCCCCTCTCGATTGAGAAGGGACTTTAATGGGTTGCACTTAACCTTCAAGCTCCTTTTTCTTGTTCAATAGATGGAGGTATTCCCTATCCAATTCCACCTTTTCCTCTACCTTCATAACACTGGACAGTTTCCCAAGTGTCTCGATTATTTGCACTTCAATCATAAGTAGTTCAGCCTGTTTATCTTTATCTTGATGATCATCCTTGTGAGAAGCCGATTTTGTTGATTCCTGATTGATAGCACTTACTCTCGGAGGTTCATTTTCAATTGAAAGTGAATGTGTTGCAAGCGATTGGATCAATGAACGATCATGAGTCACAAAAACGATCGTTCCTGGATATGCTTTTAACACTTCGGTTAAAGCCTCTTTAGTATGAATGTCCAGATAATTTGTAGGTTCATCCAAAACCAGTACATTATAATTCCCCAAAAAAACTTTTGCTAGGGAAGCCCTGACACGTTCCCCACCGCTTAAAAGTGATACTTGTTTATGGACGTCATTTCCTTTAAAAGCTAATCGTGATAATAACGTACGAATAAAGGCTTGATTGTAGGGACTGTCCTCCAATATATTGTCAAGAACCGTTTTACTTTCATTTAAATTTTCTTGTTGTTGGGCAAAAAATCCAATCTTTGCTGGCTTCGCAACATATAAATCTGGGTGCCTTTCCACTATCTTTTTCAATAAAGTCGTTTTTCCTGAACCATTTTGACCATTGATGGCGAGTCTGCAAGCTAAGGGGACATCTCCAAAGATATGTTGTTTCAGCACCCTTGATCCGACTTTCAGGGAACAGCCATTAAATCGAATGACCCTTTTGCTATGCAAAGATGGAAATTCTGAAATATCAAAGATGATGGGGGGATCTTCCCTCGGTTTTTCTTTTTTTGCTAATTTTTCGATTCGAGTTTCAATCGCTTCAGCAGAACGGTTCAATTTCGCCTTCTGTTTCCCGGAGCTCCGTTTATGCAGCCTTGCTTCTGAATTACCCATTCGTTTAGGGGCTTTCCTAATTGAATCGGATTTGGCTTGGAGGTTTTGTGCAGCTTGTTTCAACCGATTCTTTTCGCGGGTATACTCTTCATATTGCTTATTTTCCTTTTCTTTTTTTGCTTGCTTCTGTTTGATATACGCTTCGTAATTCCCTTCATATGCAGTTACCTTGCCTTGCTCAACTTCCCATATTGTTGTACACAGATGATTTAAGAATGCTTTATCATGTGAAGTAAGCAAAATAGCGCCATTAAAAGACTTTAAATCCTTTTCCAATTGTTCAATTCCGGATAAATCCAAATGGCTGGTAGGTTCATCCGCAATCAATACATCCGCATTGGAAGAAAGAGCTGCAGCGATTTTTCTTCGAGTACGTTCACCGCCGCTTATGATTTCTTGATTCTCATTGGGCAGTTTCCATATGCTCTTCAATACCCCGCTTATTTCTTGTTCGGTTTCTTCTATTTGCGGGATATAGCTGATTGTTCCATAGCTCTCTATATGACCGGTATCGGGTTCCCTAACGCCCGCGAGTATAGAAAGCAAGGTCGTTTTACCTTCGCCATTCCTGCCAACCAAACCAACACGGTCATGACTGTAAAGATGAAGTGAATCAACAGAAAGAACTTCACGGTTCGCGTAGCTTTTCTTTAAATCAGTCGCTTTTAAAAATAACATGAAAAATCCCCCTCTATTTTTCTAGAGAGAGATCGCCTGTTACTAAATTAATATACATAAACCAAATATACCTCATCTGATTTGATAACAGAAAAAGTAGTTGTATATGAATTAGTACCTATAAACGAACAGACGAATCCCATCTCTAAACATAATCATTAAAAATCTCACATGGGTATCTAAAAGGATTCTTGTTCAAATGAAAAAGTGAATTCACTTTACTCACCAATAAATCTGGTAAGCAAACAAAGTGACGCGTTTTTTTCATTTGAATATAACGAACAGATAACACCCATTGAAATTGATTCAGATTTACTGTTTATTTGATAAGATTACTGCTTCATTGTATAAGGTACCTTTTCCTTCCAATGTAATGAATTAATGATTGCATATTATTTATATGTTTGTAAAGCAGATTTATCCCCTTTTTTATTAATGCTCATAAAAAAAGAGAATTAATTGGGCTCTACATGGACATGAACATCATATACTCCATGGTCTTTCATCATCACTTTCTCTACATGTGTCGCTATATCATGTGCTTCTTTAATATCCAAGGTAGAATTGACAAGGATCACTACATCAATCACTTCATTATTCCCGTAATTTCTCCCTTTAATTTCTTTTATCCCCTTGACTCCATCCACATTTGTAATTACATCCTTGTAAAGATGAATTTTATTTTCATCAAATCCGTCAGAAAGTTCATGCGAGGCTTGAATGAATATATCCCAGGCTGTTTTACATATTAATAATCCAACAATGATGGCAGTAAGGGGATCAAGCCAAGGCATGTTTAATTGGGAGCCAAAAATCCCTATAGCTGTTCCCATACTTACCCAAGCATCGGAAATATTATCTTTCGAAGCTGCCATAACGGCTTTACTGTTAATTTTCATAGCAAGCTTTTTATTATATCGGTATACAAAATACATGGCTATTGCTGATAAAACACCTACATACCCGGCAATAATGTCAGGTGATTCCTTTCCACCTTTAAGCATGGAAGCAACTGCATCTATTAATACTTGTACACCAACAGCAAACATGATAAATGAAGCTACCATCGATGCAATTGTTTCACTTTTCCAATGACCATAACCATGATCTTTATCGGGGGGTCTTTGAGCTAGCCTTAAACCGATCAGTACGGCAACGGACGCGATAATATCAGTCGTGTTGTTCAACCCATCCGCTTTCAAGGCCGCTGAGTCGCTTATGTATCCGATAGCCAGCTTCATGATTGATAGACAAATATAAGCAATAATACTGATGATTGCACCACGTTCGCCTAATTTGAGGTCATTATATTTTTGTTCTTCCATTCAACTTCCCCCCACAATTAAGTACCTGAATATAATATCAACTTAAAAATGGGTGGGTCTATAGCAACCTTTTTGTATAGCTTTATATAAGTAAGTGATAGATAACTATGTTGCATACGGCAAACTATCTGAAAAGAATGATATTTATGAATCCCTGACAAAATCACCGGATATCATCCCCGGATAACTAAGAGATTTACATCGTTTTATCGACTGTAAAACAAAATAAAGTTCCGCTTTCATTTGATTGCAAATTATATTTTATATGTAGTGCCTTAGCTATATCCTCAATTATTTTTAAGCCAAGCCCCTTACTTTTACTATCAATATCAAAGCCAATTCCGTTATCCTTGATACTTACCACACTATTTTCAATGGTTATCACAAGTTTATCAGCCTTCGAGTGATTCAACACATTTTGGAAAACATTATCGAATAACCTTTGGAGCCACAAGCCATTACTAATCCATTCCAACTCTCCATTTAAAGGATGATATATTACTTCAATACCGTGCATGTTATACAAATAACCCCATTTTTTAACCATCATTTCTAATAAATCGTGCATATTCACTTCATCATTTAAGATATAGGAATTATCTAGCACATCCGTGGATTGAATATTATATTCATTTGTTAATTCGGAAATATAATTTATTTGTTGATATAGTGATTGTAATAGTGGAGTTTGATCCGTATATTGGCCTTCTAAATAAAATAATTGTAATCTTACTGCTGTTAAGGGTGTATTGATGTCATGCCTTAATTTATTTAAGAGTTCCTTTTTCATTTCCTCTTGTTGCTTTAGTTCCAATTCCCGATAAGTCGTTCTTTCAATTAGTAAGTTCACCGATTTAGTTAATTTTCCGATTTCATCATTGCTATGAACTTCTAATTTATTAGGAATCTCCTCATCACTAGCTAAATTCCTGATGGTTTCATTTAATATATTTATTTTATTTAATAGCGAGTTAATAGATTTGGAAAATAAGAAGGCTAACAATAATAATGATAAAATGAATACTCCCAGCATTGTAGGATATGCAAAAGATTCATGAAAAGGAATGTCACCATTTTTGGTTTTAAAGGCCATATCATAAATTAGTGACATAAGGATACTGATCATCAGTAATATACATGGAACGCTAATAACGGCAATAAATAACAATAACTGGTATTTTTTCTTTAATTTCATTTCTTTATATAGGTATTCAATCTATACCCTTCTCCATATATATTTTGGATGATTTCACCGGTGTTATCGCTGATTTTTGTTCTAACTTTTTTTATATGTACATTAATGATATTTTGATTCCTATCTTCGAGCTGCCATAAATATTCAAAGAAATGTTCTTTCGTTAAAATCCGATTCCTATTTTCATATAAATAGAAAAAAATTTTACGCTCTATCGCAGTAAAAACCACTTCATTATGCAGGTCATTATTAAATACCTTCTTATGTTCGGCATCAATATATAAATGTTTAATTTGCGTGAAAGTACCATATTGATTATCCAGCAATTTCTGCATTCTTAGTAATAGCTCCCTAGGATCAAAAGGCTTAGTCATATAATCCTCACCTATTGTCAAACCTTGGAGTTTGCTATCCATATCATTTCGGGCGGATAGAAAAATAACTGGAATATTCAATCCCAGACTTTTTACTTTCTTTGTAATTTGATAGCCATCATCCCCTGGCAGCATAACGTCCATTATGACTAAATCGACCTCATGGATGATATCAATAATATCTTTTCCTTCTTTCATCCAACATACATTGTACTCTTCGCGTTCCATAATTTTTTTCAATAAATCACCAATCATCCAATCATCTTCAACAAGTAAAATATTATATCTTTTCATCACAGGGCCTTTCTTTATTCATTTGATAAATTCCATGGAAAGATCATATATTTCATCAGGCGCGTATAAATAAATGCTGTGCGTCCCTTTCAGCTTTATTACATCCGCTTTTAATAGTTTTTCTGCAAACTCCTCATAATCTTCATTTTCTTGTTTTGTATATTTTGAATTTTTATTTTCATCGGCTATCGCATCTAAAAATAAAATGGGTGTTTCTTTTGGAATCGGCAAGTTAACTGATTTTTTACCATTATTGTAACTCTGTAAAAGTTCTTGCTCCATATCATCATTAAAAAACTGTTTATAGGATAGTGCTTTATACCATTCCTTTTCTTGGTCAGTCAAGAATGATTGCCGAATCACTTCGGGATTATAAACAGCAGAAGGAACAAGACGATGGAAACCCATTTTCGTCAAAATATTCACCCCTCTTACTGTCAATGAATCAACTATGCCCAATTTATGCGTTACATATTGGTGCGGTAAACCAATATCCAAAGCAATAATTCCCTTTATTTCACCTGGGTACTTTTGTGCCCAGTAAATAGCCTCAATGCCTGATACTGAGTGTGGAACCAAAATATAAGGGGGTTTATTTCCACTTTCTATCAATGATTTCCTGCTTTGCTCCAATATTGTATCAATATCCCTATCATCATGAAAAACATCACTGTAACCATATCCAGCTCTTTCAATGACTGTAATCTTATTTTCTTTTGCAAACTTACTATATAATCCTTTCAATTCATAAACAGGAGCAGCAATCCCGGAACCGGACATAAAAACGTATGTGTCCTCACCGCTGCCTTCCGTATATACATTAATTTCTTTGTTATTAAAATCAACGGATGTTCCTTCACTAATTAATGATGATTCCTTGCCCTTTTGATAATTATGGTAAATAAAAACAGCTATTGCTACAAATAAGATAATAGCAAAGAAGGCGATAAATATATTCTTTAATACTTTCAACATTTTTCTCATACAGAAAACTCCTTTCAAGTTATACTGAAAGGATATATGTTAAAAATAAATTTCTAATAAATTTTCTTTGTATATTTTCACTTTAAAAAAGTTTAATTTTTAATGACCAGTGAATTTTCATTAGAAAAAGGCTGCGCCAAAGACCTAATTATTGAAGGAAAGCCTTTACGTATGAAGTATTAGCAGCCTCTACCACATTCCTACGTATAAATAATATTATATGTCGGTTTAATCACTCCGTTTGGGTAGTGTTTCATTTCAACTAAATCCAATTTTAGACTTGGCTTAACACTGCCGAAAAGAGGGATGCCTTCACCGATTATGACTGGATTCACTTTCAGCACCAATTGATCAATGAGTTTATGCTTTAATAACGTTCCAGCCAGTTCACCGCCCCCGCAAAGCCATAGCTTTCTGTTACCTTGCCGCTTGAGGTTTTCAATAAACGCAACAGCGTCACCTTCGATAAGTTCTACCTCCTCATTCGATTCAAACTGAAGGGAGCTCGAAAATATATAATGTTTCAAACCCTTATAACCTGGTTCACCCGGTTTAGCTCCGAATTGAAATCCAAATTCATATGTTTTACTACCCATCAACACCGCTTCATATTGCTGGATATCGGATAAAAAGTCCGGGACATGATCTCCTTCAAATAAGAAAAAAGAATGATCGATATTCCCTTCCAACATTGCTTGGTCGGCAATGAAATTATCCAGTGAAACTGCTACATGATATACCAATTCTGCCACTTAGCATCCCTCCAAAAGTGATTACACATTTTACACGAACAACGAGTGTGTCATAACCATTTGTAAAAGGTATCAGATAGCCATATCGATTATTCTTTTGATTTGGTCTTCATTAGTTTCGACACCCACTTGAGTACATAGGTATTCATTTAGTCTGAGGAATTCTGGGATCATACGTCTCAACGTTTTAATGATTTCATTTGAATTGCGCCCACAATCCCAACTTTCCAATAGGGATAATTGCTTTCCAGCTAATTTACTTCTATTGCCCTCGATTTTTGTCCATACTCCATAGGGGACATCTAAATGTTGTTCCATTTCCATATACCAACCAGACACAATCAGCCACCGTATCCTATCAAGATTGGATAGTGCATATAACATTTCTCTTCTCATAACGGCCCTGTAGGTTTCATGGACAAAAGCAAGCAGCTTTCCTCTCCAATGCACAACTTCATCCGGTGAAGGTTTATACACTTTATTTGCCGATTCCTTAATAACAGGACTCAAAATATTAAAAGGATCATAGATGACTTCAACATCTTTTAACCAGATGGAGGGAACAATTTCCTCCGGTGCATGATACCAGCTATCCACTTTCACAAAGGATTTATAATGAGTGACGACATACGGTGAATAAGGATTGCAGTCTTCGTGAAATGAAACATCTCCCCAATTGTTGGCTCTATCCCTTTTTCCCTTTAAAAATTTTGCTTTACGTTTTGGAATAACAATGGTGTGCAAATCTATATCAGAGTAGTTATCATCGTTTCCTTTTGCTAATGAACCAGCTATGTAAATAGCCAAAACATCAGGATCTGCTGATAAATCTTTTAATGCACTTTCCAAAAGAATATCGCGTTGTTTCGGTAAAAATGCATCTCTTTCTATATGTTTGCTAACAAATCCCGCACACAAGACCATCTCCTTTTTTTGTAAACCGTCCAAGTAATATATATTCGTGAATCAGAATAAAATCCCTTTAGCAGAATTTCGTTTTTCTTTGCTGAGTATGCGCTTTACCGGGCACCTTTCCACGTTTTTACCTATATGGTATTATTTTGAATATTAAGTTAAAAGGAGGCGTCATTTCATGTTTTTTGCAAATACGCCCGAACCGCCCTATTACGCATGTATTTTCACTTCCCGAAAAAGCGATAAAAATGTCGCAAGTTATAATTCAACTGCTGAATTCATGAATCAACTTGCCGCTCAACAAGATGGCTATTTAGGAGTCGAAAGCGTAAGAGATCAAAACGGGTTCGGAATTACCGTATCCTATTGGAAATCCTTGGATGCAATAAAGCTTTGGAAGGAAAATGCTGCTCACAAAAAAGCACAGGAAAAAGGTATGAAAGATTGGTACTCGTCATATACTACCCGTATTTGTAAAGTTGAAAGAGATTATACAAGCGAATAATGACTTCAGTATAAAAAACGTTCTAACCGCCAGCGTCTTTGGTATCTGCCGGTACACTCCAGGAATAAGGGAAAAAATCTTCAATCTAATAAGTGTTTCATAAAACAGTAAAAACCCAATGGAAACTAGTCTTAAACATGGTTTGGGATGAACAGCCTAAAGTGTAAAAAAAATCTAGTTGATTGTAATGGAAGGTACGTGACTCCTGCGGGAAAAGCGTGGCCAAGGGAGACCCCAGGCGCGAAGAGTGCCGAGGAGGCTCCCGGACCGCCCGCGGAAAGCGAGTGCATGGAATGGAAATCAACGTTCAAATTTACAAACCCTCAAAAAAGAAAAGCGGTCTTTTCATGGGTGAAAATTCATAAATTTTAGTTTACATTGAGCTTGTCTTCAGCCAGAGACCGGCTAAAAACCCTAAAAACAATGTATTAACTAATCCCTCCGTAAAATCATGAAAGGATTTTAGGATGAATGCATTCCGAAACCAACTTTATCGACAAAATGTGACCGTCGTACTTAGCGATCTTCACAATGAATAATGCCGTTAAAATCTTCTTTTATAAGTGAATACATATATAAATCATCGAATTTGCCACGGGTATATTCATAATGCCTAAGCAGTCCTTCTCTTCTAAACCCTTGTTTTTCCACTAGTTTTTGGGATGAATGATTATCAGGTTCAATCAAGGCTTCAATCCTTTCCAGGTGAAAATGGCGATAACCATACATAACAACGGCTTCCAACGCTTCACTCGCAATGCCTTTTCCCCAATGATCTTTACTTAATTCATATCCAATTTCAGCTCGATGATGTTTGGTGACCATATTCAGAAAACCACAACTTCCTATAACCTTACCGGAATTCTTTAATGTAATTCCCCATCTGATGCCCGAATCTTCTTCGAATATAGATTCGTACCACTTAATTTCATCCCATACATCATTTACTGTCTTGAATGGGTCTAACCCCATTGGCTTCACCACATCCGTATCAGATAGATATTTGAACATGTCACCCGCATCTTCTAGTGTTACTTCCCTTAATATCAATCGTTTTGTTTTAATAAGCGGAAATACCTTCTCCATCCAATTTCCCTCCTCCAAAGTCCCCTTTTCCATATTTAACTATTTAATCATTACCTAATTAAAGCCGATAATCAACGCTTTATTGCTTAATAATTAATGTTAATAATAAAAGGCGTCCCTACTTTCGTAGAAACGCCTTTTTCCGTTTACTTGATTCCTTCAAATATAGAATTCGGTTCCTTTACTGCTGAAATCATTAAAAACATGGGCCTTCGATTTTCATCTTTCATTTCAGGAACACGTTTTAACATTTCATCAGAAGGCATCGGTTCCTTTACTGCCTTTATGCTGAAACCAACACCAATCAAGTCATTCATATATGTTGAAACCGTACGATGATACTTTACTACGTTTTCGGTTAAAAAGGTTGTTTCTCTCACACCTTCGGACTGATAGTCGTCAACTGGCCAATGCAGACGATTTCCCTGATCGTCTACATACCAAGCTTGTTCGTTGCGAGAAGTAAAAATTGGATGTTCAACCGAGAAAACAAAAGTGCCTCCGGGCTTTAAACAATCATGGACCTTTTTGCAGATTGCCTCATATGACTCAATGTAATGAAAAGCCAACGAACTGATAACCACATATTCAGAGCCGGAAAAATCGATGTCTTCAATCGGCATTTTAATATACGAAATACAAGGGTCATTCGTTTTTTTACGTGCTCTTTGAAGCATATTGTCGGAAATATCCACACCAACGACGGAACTGGCTTGTTGCTCTCGGGCAAATCGGCAATGCCAGCCGAAACCGCAGCCCAAATCAAGTACAGTTCTATTACGCAGATTTGGCATTAGCTCTTTTAATACATGCCATTCCCCCGCAGCTTCGAGCCCTTTGACCGATCGTGGCATTTGCTCATACGCAGAAAAGAAATTTGCATCATCGTATTTGTTTTGTTTCATATTAAAACATCTCCTATAATTCAAGATAGCCTCCTAAGATTAATACCACATCTATTACAGGAGGCAACCTATCTCCTTCTCACCATTTTTTTCACCTCATTTTCTTGATGGATCACTGTCCTAAAGCTAACACATAGCTTGTTTTCCTACCTCCCCATCTGAAGTTCAAATTACTTCAAACCACAATCTCTTATGACAATTAGTTGTATCCCTTGATTTCAAATTGTAGGCATTAGGCCTTATCTCCTAATGTCTTTTTTAGGAATAAGTCTTTTTTACTCATCCTTAATAAGTTATCGAGAAGATAAGCAAACTAAACCATATTGCAGCTTATACGGAATCTCCCTACCTAGGCTAATTTCTTCAAAAATTACCCAGGTAGTAAGAAAATAATACATATTTAACCATTATTCTTAAATTGCTTAATCTAACTTAAAGGGGTGAATATTTTATGAGAATGAAAAAAGCATTTATAGGTCTCTCACTCTTATGTATGATTGTTCCTGGTATTGCAAAGTCAGCCGATTCTTTAAATTCCGTTGCTGAAAATGATCGGAGCAGTATCGTTGCAAATTGGAAATTCACAAAACAACATGTTAAAAGCGGTTCAATCGATAAAGGTAATTTAATTATAGAAGATACAACCAAACAAGGAAACGATTTAGAGTTAGTGACGATAGGAGACCCTGCATCACCCAAATTAAAAAGTATGTTGAAATGGTCTGAAGAAGATTATTATGCTCAAGATGAAGTTGATAGCTTGAAATTCGCAAATTACGAAAACGCCCCTGCAGGTAGGTATTTCAAAACCAAAAGGGATGCACCTATCAATTCGGAGAATTTCGATAGGGGTTATACCATTGAAGCGGTATTTAAGATGCCAAGGAAACCCAAAAGTGACATGGGGCTTTTTTCAAGACAAGGACAGGCGGCAGACCTTAATAAAATGGAAGGCGAGAAAAAAATCCTTTCTGCTTTATCTATATCCAGTGATCAAAAGTTGCACTGGACAAGCCATCCATCCAATTTAAACTATAATGTAAGCAATTGGTCTCGATCTTTAAATGCTGATGAATGGTACCATTTGGCAGTCGTTAATGATGGTAGCACGACGACCCTGACTTTGAATGGCGTTAGTGATTATGGAGAATCAGAAAAGGCCATAGGTATTGCAGTATTAAAAGGTAAAGGCTGGAATATCGGAGCAACAGAGTGGGGAAATAAGTTGGATGCGCTTTTCGGAGGGAATATCCAGGAAATACGAATTGCCAATAAGGCATTAACGGAAAAAGAATGGCTAGTACAGGATGCGCGTGATGATAAACCATTTGAAGGATCAAACAAATCCTTCCCCCTTCTAACGAATAAGAAGAATTATAATTTCCTTTTCATTCCAGATACCCAGAAATATTCAAGCCAAAATCCTGAGATTTTCAATAGCCAAATGAACTGGATATCCAATAACACCAAGAAGAATAATATTATCATGAATACATTTGTTGGGGACATAGTCGATAGTGATTCAGAAAAACAATGGCAGAATTCGCTCATAGCCATTTCCCATTTGGATAAAAAGGAAGTACCGTATATGATGGCGGCAGGGAATCATGACTATGCTGCCGGAGATCCTTTTTTAGCACATTATGGGCCACAGCGTTTTATGAATAAAAAATACTATAAGGGTTCGTCTCCCTCTCGTTATAGCTCATATGCAATTGCTAAGGCAGGGAGTTATGAATACTTAGTTTTAATAGTGGATATGAAAAACCTGCATAAGGACCTGGAATGGTCAAAAAAAGTTCTAGAACGGCATAAAGATAAACCGACAATCCTCGTCTCACATGATATTATTTTTCCGAAGGTTAAAGATGATAAAACCATTGCCGCCGATTCATCTAATGGACGGTTGATATGGGATGAACTTGTAAAGGACCATAATCAAGTGTTCATGACGGTAAATGGACACTATTATGGGATAGCACATCGGGTAAAACAAAACTCAGCAGGAAATGATGTCATTCAAATGCTGCTCAATTACCAAACGAATTATCGAGGGGGAAATGGCTGGCTAAGACTTGTAGAATTTGATGAAAAGAAAAATGTATTATTATTCCGTACCTATTCCCCATATGTCGACGGAATGACTAAGAAAGAAAAATCCTATATCGATTATAAATTTTTAACAGGTGAAAATAATTCATTTAAATTGGATTGGGACTTTAAAAATAGATTTGATTTTAGGTAATAAACAGGGCGAAAAATCCAATTCCCCAGGTGTATTTGATTGACCTCATCAACCTGGGTGAATTCCTTTGATTAGGTTTCCCTCCTATGTGTCTAGTCGTACAAGAAGGATAAACGTTCATTCATGATGATCTGGGATGCTGCTATTTCTTTCTAGTTTTCATGCTGCTTTTTTCATCACCGATTTATACTTTCCGAAACCATTAACGACAAGGACCCCTAATATTGCAATACTGCCGCCAATGACTGAAAGGGTACTAGGCACCTCCTGCAGCCAAACCCACGCGACGAAAATGGCAATCACAGGTTCAATGTACAACAAACTAGAAACGGAACTGGCTTTTCCTAATGATAAAGCGACTGCCCAAGTTACATAACCGATGGCTGCAGGGAAAACACCAACAAAAATCGCTGATAAATGACCTTCCATCGTTGCATGTTGAATTTCTTGAAATAGCCCAGGAAAAAATACAAAAAAGGGTATTGTACCGATCCATGTGAAATAAGCTGTCAATTCAATCGGATTATAACGGCTAAACAGTGGCTTTTGGAAAACAAAAAACACCGCAGAAGCAATAGCAGACATCAGCACTAAAAAAGCTCCTTCAGAAATATTCAGGGAAGGGCCTGCAGTACCTAATGTTATTAAGGTAATTCCTGTGAATCCTATTCCTAAACCAATCCATCCGAAAAGTCCTAGTCGTTCTTTTAAAACGAACGCAGCAATGATCGCGATGAATACAGGTGCTGAACCAATCAGCATTCCTGCCGTTCCAGCCGAAACTGTTTGTTCCCCGAATGTCACCCCGATATGGTAAATACTAATACCAATAAATGCAAGGATCGAAATCCTCAACAAATCCTCTTTTTTCGGGAGTCGAAATTTCACCCCAGGCCAAAGAGCATAAAGGATAAAAACCCCTGATGCTATAAGATAACGAACAAGTACCAAATGGCCAGCTGAATATCCGCCATGCAAGCTTGCACGAATAGCAGCGAATGTAGATCCCCAAATAATAACTGTAATAAATGCCAATAAAAATGCCTTTGTGTTCAAAACCTATTCCTCCCAACCATTCCCTATAAACTGAAGGTATCATGGATACGTAAGAACTTCAATAAAATTTCTATCTCGCTGTGAAGTGTCACAGTAAAATAACGAATTAGCGTACATTCGAGATGTAATTATCGCTGAAGAAATTCTATTCCATATGAGATGGGATTGGAACTCTTCATTAAAAGATGGATTAGGTTTGAAAAGCATGCGAAACCAAAAAGTTCTATCTAAAGTTAAAACAAAGTTGATTGGAGCGGGTGTGCGGGACTCCTGCCGAATAACTGGCTAGCCGAGACACCACAGACGCTTGCGTCGAGGAGGCTTGACAGACAGTCGGCGGAAAGGGAGCGGATTTCTGAAATCGACTGAAATGTCTTTTAAATAAAAAACTGTAGCAAAACTCGATTTTCATTGAGTTGATCTGACCCAATAAAAAGATATCCCCCTGTCAGTGCTGGAAAAGTTAAAATTGATTGAAGCCCAATCCTTTATAAAATTTTTGGAATGGAGAAATATCCCTATTAATTAAGAAGGAAAAAAAAGCCGAAAAGGTATCCGTCAATCGGAAAATTTCTCCGTTACGCTCTCTTTTCAAATATTTAACGACTCAGACAGAAAATGATGATGGCGAACCTTACTTCTATCGAAATGTCATGTTGAAAATTGAAGTGAATAAAGTGAAAGAAACGTTGGGGGCGAGTGCTTCCAGAATATCGACAAAGATTTCCCACAATGATGAGGATACTCGGTTTCTTGAATTCGTAAAGCATGAATATGAAAAGGAGCTACCTGAAAAGTCCAGGAAACTCATTTATTTTAAAAGGGACAAGGAACGTGATTTTGCGATCTTATCCCTCTTCTTAGGAAGTGGTATTCGGGTGAACGAGTTAACCAACTTAAAGCTAAAAGACTTGGATTTCGAGGAAAAACAGATACACGTTTTACGTAAGGGGGAAAAAAGATTTAGTGGCAGTCTCTCCTCCGTCTATACAGGACATAAAAGATTACCTAGCTGTACGAACGGAACGTTATAGGGTCTCAAATGATGATACGGCCTATGTATTCCTGACTAGGGTGAATGATGTCCAACTGCGCCATCGAGGCTCTAGTAAGGAAATTTAAGAAGGCATTTAAGTCCAATAAATCGATGTCCCCGCACAAACTGAAGACATGCGTACGGGACAAACTTAATGGAGCAGTCAGGAGACATCCATTTACTGATGACTCAACTTGGTCATACTTCAACAACAACGGCTGCCCTCTATACAACCCCTGAGCAGGAGAAGGCTAAAAAGGCTGCAAAACAGCTTGGGGAGAGAAGAACCAATTATCGTGGAAATAATTAACTAGAAGGAGAAGACCAGAAAGTCTTCTCCTTTTTTAGTATGTTTGTAGAACTGAAAACATAAGACACCATCTATACTTCTATTTCTAAAAATCAATCTTTACACTTTATTTTTTACCACTTTTATTTCTGCAAAATTTAATTTCATTAAGGCCCGTTTTTTAAAAAACAATCCATTTTGTTATAAACCTATAGAATAACAAGAAAGAAAGGTACATAAAAATGATGAAAATTAACATGGGAAATATGGAAGAAATAAAGAAGATACATCGATTAGAAGGATTAAATGTACCTTCCGGAATTTCTTTCCAAAGAAATTCTTCAATTAAAAAAGAAATTGCGGCAGTGGTCACAATTCCTATAACCCCCACTGAAATATTTCGTTCAAGTCCCGTAATCACTTCTGCCCCAATACTACCTATAGTTATACCAACCACATACTCAAAATAAGACAGTTGAGATAGCTGCTTTTTACCTAGCAATTCAGTTACTAAAAAAAGGATAAAGAGAAACAACAAAGCCCGTATAATCCATCTAACCAATCCGGCATTACATAACGCCTCCTTTTCATACGTTATTTTAAAACCCTTTATACTGGAATTCCTCATCTCCTACCCTTTTTTTCAAATCTGTTACTATTTCGTTCACAGCCATCAGCGTTCTACGCAAGATTTGTTTGGATTCGTTTTCTTGAGTCCTTAATGCTAAACTCGATAAACTAGCTTCTACGCCTTTTAAGCTGGCAAGACATCGCTTTACTTCCGGATCCTATGGTCATCTTACGCCCTCCAAGCATGGCAGCCCCTTCATCTATCATAGGGTTTTGTGCGTGCCAGACTTCACACGAGTAGCACTATTCAATAGTCAAACTATTTACCCAACCAACGATATAGGAAAATATATACTTGTATGGAAATAATATACAAAGTAAACTGAAGGAGAATCATCCTTTGACACATTTCGTATAAATGGCTAGGAGAGAAGCCGGAAGGAGGAAATATGTAATAAAAGTGAAAAGTGGAATTCAGCCATTAGTTTACAAGTCGGTATCGGCTGTTCCGTCAAGAATTTACGCAGGGGCAGTCAACATTGATTCACTTTTTCCGGTTAAAGCATCTAAATTTCAATAATATGGGAGTGGAGAAATTGCAAGTAAAACATTGTCTTTCCGTAATAATATGTTGTCTTTTCGTTGTCATGGGATTTACACCAGTATCGAAGGCCGCGACGAATGCAGAAAAGGATTATACGATTAAATCGTTCCACTATTTAAATGTGGATGGAAAAGATGTGGATTCCCAAGCCAAAGTAAGTAACATATCTAACAAAGAAATAAAAGTAACCATGGTTCTGCCTAAACAGAATAAAGAGGGCGATTGGTTGGCGTATGGATTTACGAGCAGGGAAACTTTGCAGGCATTTATCGAAAAAGATAAACAGAGACTTCAAAACAAAGTCACTACCATGGGTAGCGGTTCTTGTTGTACCGATTTCTATGAGTATAAATATAAAGGTGGGAATTATATTTACTGGAGAGACGGGTTTACAAACTTGTCTTCAAGCTGGAATGACAGAATTTCCTCCTTAAGTACGGCGTCACCTTCTTCAAGCTATTCGACCACGCTGTGGGAGCATACTTCATATCAAGGGTATGGCAGAGGAGTCTCCTTTAGACACTCCGATTGGTATGGTAAAACTGCTAATATGGCTTCGGATTGGGACAACCAGGCTTCGGCAATCGAAATCAAGTAACGGGAGATTGCCAATGACCAAGTGAAGGAGTTTCAAAACCACTATACTCTCATCGATTTAGAAGGAATGGGAGAATAGTGGTTTTTTTGTACGTTTCGTCGGAACTGCCTCCCGAGCCCAAGCCTTCGTAAGGTGGAAACTTTCTCTGATGCCCATACTAGAGTCTATGTAAGTGGGGTAAAAACTATATGGAAAATACAGGTGTGAAAAAACGATTGAGAAATCAACGAATCTATCGATTATAAAAATCCTTTTTGCAAAACAGATGTATTTTGTTAAGGCCGAGTAATGTCGAAAGAAGAGATTGTTCATCAAAACAGCACTCTGGCAGAAAAACAACATTCACGAACGAATCAATACAAAAACCATGGTACAGAGACTTTAATAAAGGTTTCTGCACCATGGTTTTTTACATAATTATTAATGACTTCAGTTGGTAGCCCAATATACAAGGCTGCCTTTTTTGCATTTAGTAAAAGTTTATCCGGAAAAAATTAATTCGCTTAGAATCGTCCATAGACACACCAAAAAGCGCATAAAAAGAGCACTGGACTGAAGTGAACCCAAAAAGTTAGACGCTTTATTTTATTAAGCAGGCTTGAGGGTATGAACCCGGTAATCTACTGGGATCATGCCATTTAATTTAGCTTTGATTCGTTTGTGATTATAGTAATGAATATAATCTTCTAGTTCTGTTTAAAATGCTCCATGCTGTCAAACCTTCTGTAAATAAAGTAATTCAGACTTGAGTAAACCAAAGAAGTTTTCAATGACCGCATTATTAAGACAATTTCCTTTTCGAGATATACTCTACTTAATGCAATTTGTTTTTAAGGCATGTGAATAAGACTTCATCTAATTATGCCAGCCTTGATCCGAATAAAGAATTGGTAAATCTCCCGATTCTAAGAAGGCTTGGCTTAACATCTCAGAGACTAAAGGATAAATGTGACATTCGATATTGTAAGTGATGATTTCCCCATTAAATAAGTCAAGGATTGGGTGATAAATATAACTTCTCACCATATAGATGAAACTCCGTCATTGTCAGTAACCCATTTTTCATTGTTAGACGTTGACGTGACATAGTATCACGCTCCTTTAAGTGATAAAAATAAGTGTACTAACCCTCATTTTATCTGTCCAACTTAGTGTAGCCGATTCAGAATGATGTTGTTATCCAGTTTAACGGAGGGAGTCATAGTTTTATGGCAGATTATATTTTTCAGTTAAAGTCTCAGCTTAAAACTTTAGTGAGAATTAAAAAAGCCAGATTTCTCTAGATAATATAGAGATATATCAGGCTTTTAATAATGAACATATCTTAATGCTGTAAATCTGCTTTTTCATATACCCCTTAAGTAGCTACTGAAGGAATTGGTTTAAACGCATTTATCCCGGTGGATTACTTTTATCTTAATACTCTATTTCATCGTAATCTTTAGGCTGAGGAACCGGCTGCCCATTTTCGCTCTTAGAAATATCATTAATTGTTTGTAGCTCCTCTTGTCTTTCTTCAGTATCCTTTTCATTTTGCTTTACTTGCTTTTTCAAAGTGATTAACTCCTTCCAATGGATCTTAAAATTAATATGCACTTTTAAAGGTTTCACCATGCATCTTAGAGTAATGTAGTTGGATAATCAATGATTGCAGATACAATTTGAAAGGAATGTTTCCTTTGATATAGAAATCAAAATGTAGGTTAAATCAAGAAAATTAATGGAGAATCAATCCTTTCAATATTTATCGTACACATCCTATTAAAGAGAAAACAAGCAAAGCTGCTTTGGTTCGATATTTACTGATAATCCGGCTCCTAAGCAATCGATCTTCATTCCGTGCCATGTAATCTTTAAAGAGTATGGCGACGGGACAGCCTCAAAATAAACCTAAAATTATCGATGTTAGAATTTTATCTAATAATTTTTTAAGCAAGCCGAGAAAAATAGTTCGTTGTATACAAAACATTTTGTAAAACGCCTTAAAACATCGCATTTATAACCGTCTTTATGAAAAAAACCTATATACCCTTTCTCATCTCTTATAAAACGTCCTTGATCTAACCAGTTCATAAAGATGTTACAAAAAGGCTTATGCTTGTACATGCAAGGCTCAATTGCAATGACTTTCCCATTTGGTTTTAATACTCGCTTAAATTCTTCTATATACGTTTTTATGTCAGCACAAGAGATGTGATGTAACACGGAAATAATGAGAATATAATCAATACTTTCATTTTTAATTGGTAGAGAATATTCTTTTAAAACTTTGAAGTCATAATTTGAATATAGCTTTTTCGAATACATAACCCTTTTTTGGTCAGGTTCTATTCCTATTTAACGTTCAGGAGAAAATAAAGTGCAGTTTGCCCCTGTACCGGAACCGAAATCTAAGATAGTTTTATCTTTAAATTCAAATTCCTCTTGTAAGTAAAGATGTATATACTTCTCTGTAAACCACTTAGAACGTACTAAATTATGATATAATTGCGGAAAAAATTCAGTTAAAATATGTCCTCACCAACTTTCCCTTTGGATTTCTTAATTACATTTCCTTTTTTCATTCGAAATTATGCAAAATAGAAGAAAACCCATGTCCTCTGCTTGTTAAAGATGATGAATTGTTAGTTCATGATTTTCCGGTCTCCCTCTAACGAATATTAAACAAAGTTTATAAAGCCCATCATTGAAATAGAAAACTTTCCCTTTGGATTTGACTTGGAGAAGTATCGACTATTCTTTTTGGAGGAGTAATCACGCTATTTGGAGTTTTGTTCATCCATAATAGAAGAGTAAAACGAAATATACAAAAAGGAGGAAAAGTCAATGCCTTCATAAATGAAAAAATTCATCCAAAATGTGAATGAGATTCCTTCAGTTCCCGTAATACCTGAAAGTTCTTCAACGAACACTAATCAAGAAATACCATCTTGTATTGGGGAGGAATTCTTTCATGAGTAAGAAAGGAAAGCATAAAGGTAAAAAGGGGAACCATAAAACATCAGGTTCTGCAAATGGGAAGAATGGCTATCATTAAAGATGTTACACACAAAAGGGAGCCTAAAAGGCTCCCTTTTGTTCGTTTAGTTTTTTAGTTCCTTAATAATAGTAGCTGTTAAGAATGACTAGAATTGTGCATCCTTCATGCCCCATTTACGCCATAATGCAGATGAAGAAATTAGAGAAAGTTGGACGTAATAGTATCATGATTACGGAAATAGAAAATATGACACTGGTTATTTGATGACAGGTTCATTTTCTGTATAACCTACTCTTTTTAAACTACCGTCTCTATAACTTCCTAATCAGAAGTATCAACTGCCATCTGTATTGAAACACATTTAAAGATCGCTTTAAAATCCTATATTATTAATTTTTTTAGTACCTTTTGATTCTGAAAGTTGTTGTCGTATATGGACAAATAATTGGTTCAATCAAAGTGGTTCTTCACCTGTGCATTTTCATTCTCATAACAATTGATTAATGGGGAATAAAAATTATTGCCCATATGATCTGAGGAGATGGATGTAGATGTTTTTTTTAGGCCAAGAATCACTTACTAATTAAATGGATATTAAGGCAATTGTTTCTTTTTGCTCTTTGTAGCTAAAATAATGGGACAAAGATCAATTTCTCTGCGATTTTTACATATTTCTTAATTAAGAGGGAATTTTATTTGTATCTATAATGTAAGGAGATAAATTTATGAACTACAAAGTAATTAAATCAATTAATCAGATTTCTAGAAATTGTTCTCCCATTGATTTGCTGATGATATTGATATCAAAAAAAATGCGTTATGTGTTTATTTTTGTTTTGATTTTCATGTGGTTTAAAAATGATTCTTACAAAAAAGTCTCTTGCAACGCGATGATATCTGTGGGGGTAACTTTATTTATTAACACTTTGATTAAATTGTTTTGTTTTAAACCACGTCCATTTGTGAAACGTCGGGTCGGCATCCTCATTCCTTCAAAAATGGATTCTTCATTTCCAAGTAAACATACTCTTCTTGTATTTGCTATGTCTACTTCTATCTTTCTTTATGACCGTGTCCTTGGTTCAATTCTTTGGGTATTATCTGTGTTTACGGGCTTCTCACGTATTTGGGTAGGACATCATTATCCATCTGATATTATCGGAAGTGCCTTTATTGCCACCATGACCAGCATCATTTTAGATAAAATTGCCCGACGCGTAAATTATTTTGCCCGTCAATAGCAACAACATCTTAGTCGACATTCTGTTTGATTATTGATTTTATACAGGAAAAAGTCTTTTACCAAGAGAAAAATTTTTTTGAATTTACTGATTCTAATTTCTTCAGATAAAAATGCCCACATTGAAGTGGGCATTTTTATCTGAAGGGAAATTTCATTTGTTTGTTAAAGGATTTTTATCAGGGACTAATTCCTTTGAAAACTCAGTTATAGCAGCCGCGTTTGGCATTTGGCTAACTGTTCGCGTTCGAATATTATTCATTACATTTTGAACAGGAATCAGCATATTTTTGTTCCGATTTCTTCCTAATCCATAAGCTGCTGCACTAACTCCTAGACCTAATAAAGACGCCCATATGATACCTCTTCTATTATTTCTATTTCTACCAAACCTATTTAACACATTTTTCCTTATACCTTTATTCAAAAGGACTGGTTTCCAGTTATTCATTTTTTAGGCACATCCTCTATATAAAATTTGGAAAGCAAAATTTTCCCCTTCCATCATCTAATATTTGTTTTTAAGGGTGTGATGATGCTGGAAATGTTTTGATATAGAACTGTGCCATTTTTGATTACGATGACTGTCTGGTTCTCGTTCAATCGATAACTTGAAACTTTCGGCTTTCAGGACCAATCCTTCCCATGTAGATCAACATTCCAAACGTTAAAAATATATCCTTTTTGGTGTTTTCAACAAAAGAGTCTAGAACTTGGCTTAGCAAAAATCCCTTTACATTGTTGATTTCATTTAAATACTCTAATAAAAAAAGCCTGCAACTTTTATAAGTTACAGGGGAAAATTAAGTATTTTATTCAGATTTCTGGGCTAAAAATGCACTTTGCACTTGACTCACTGCTGTTTGAGCTTGTGCAATCTCATTAAAAGCTTGTTTGATTGCTTCTTGAGCTAAAGTTGGGTCTGAAGATGATTTCTCAATTGCTTGAGTTAGTAGACTTTCTGTTAGGGTTACATTTGCTTTAGCTTGATTTAATTGGTTTACATCAATTTGAGCCATAAGGATCTATCTCCCCTTTTTAATATTTGAATTACTTTTATATCATTACCTAGTTCAGTCTTTTTATAACCGGGAAAATCCCTATAAATGATGGTTTTTATTTGAACAATCTTGTTCTCTTCCTGTAGAAAATAGGGTGAATTACGGGTTTTGATTACCCGGTACCGGTGTCAACGATTAAAGAATGATCTTTATCGGTGACGGCCGCATAAAAGATGTTATTGATTTGGTGAAATCCTTTGTTTGTCAATTCTTCCTGAAGCCCGAATGGTTGACAATAGCTCCACGAGAGAAAAGCGAGTTTTCCTTAAGTCTTTTTTTGAGACTTTCCCATGTTTGATTAAAATGCTTGGATGGCCAATGAATATTCGATTTAGCCTGCGGAAAAGACTTAATTTAGAAAACAACAGATACATGAGGACAATGATAATGATTCCTGCTATCGCCTGTCCAATTCCGTTGGCTTTGATAGGACTGACGGACAACGTGACAACAAATACAATGGCCGCAAGATCAGGCGGGGTCACTGAGCCAGTACCGTCTTACCCATACAGCGCATTGCCAAAATCACTAGCCCAAAAAGCAGAATTAACTTCCCAATGAAAGTGAACATTTTTTCAACCTCATTTTTATGCTTCCTAATTAAAAAGATACATACTATTCTTTCACAAAGCTATGAAAATATACTTAGCAAGGTGGCAGCTTGTATACAATTGAAGAAAATCATAACTTCAAGCCAAGTTATCAAGCCTTTAAAATAAGTTATTTAATAAAATAGTAAAATCAACCGGCGAAGGTGTAATACAATGAAATCATTCAACCTTCTAGGTCTAAATATTTCTATTTTTCACCTATTCGATGAGCTAGCCATCATAGATGTAACCATCCCAATAATACATATAGTTAAACAACAAAAAAGGGAAGCTTTTAATTCTAACGTCTTAAATAGAAACGCTGCTATTATAATTAGACCATCTATCATGAAAATAACGACGCCTACATTTACGGACAAAGCTTTCGATACAAGTTGAGCTAACAAGTCAGTCCCTCCGGTACTTATCTCATATCGAAGCATGCTTCCTACTCCGATTCCAATTAATCCTCCTCCTATAACCACACTCGGAAAAATAGAAAGGGAAAATTGGTTTCTTAAAGGGGCTAGCCAATCAATGAACATAGACGCAACAATTAAACCAAGAAAGCTATTATAAAAGAATGTTCGTTCATGGATCCAGGCGAATATACACAGAGGGATACTTAAAAGAAACATAGCTAAACCTGTTGGGAATTCAAAGTAATAATGGATGATGAGGGCAATGCCTGTAATCCCTCCATCTAATAAATGATGGGGAACTAAAAAGCCGTTTATTCCGATACTCAATAATAGACTACCTATAAGAATAACCGTGATTTTCTGAAGAATATACATCACTTTTATCATGTGTTTATGGCTAATATATGTACAAGCATGTGATTTCAGAATGAGGGAAAAAATTTATCATAAGTTGAAAACAACCTATTTAAAAATGAGCGTGACAAGTTGAATTTCCCTTTAGTCTATATACACATATAAAATCTCCTTTTTCAACATTACGTTTGACAACTTTTGGGTGATTTTAAGGAGGCATGTATCTACCTCCTATACTTTTTAGAACGAATGAAATAACCCATGAACAATGGATTATACAATCAACTTTTTAAAATGTGGGTAACGTTATCAATTGCTTTTTGTAGTTTTTCACTGTTTTTTTCATATATCTGCTTGGCTTCTTTATTTTCTGTTCCTAGTGCAAATAGTTCTAAGTCTGCTTGGCATTTTTTCATGGTCGAAAGAAGTAAAGGCCTTTCTTGAGGAGATGGGACTTGCAATATATCATCAAAAAGATCCACCGTTAGTTCTCCATAAGAATTTATTTGTCCAAGAAAGACATTTTCAATGGTGACCCCTATTTTTTCCAATTCAGTGTGTAACCAATCTCGACTTCGTCCTATCGTCGCAAGTGGTTCATCCAATATTTCCCCATCCATTATGACGGTCTGAGGCTCTTTGACTGAAGCAACCACCAAGTTTAAATCCTTTGCTGTTAATGGCTGGTTCTCTTTCTTTAACATAACGGATAAATCTCCGGTTGCCTCTAATACCGCAAATTCCACATCAGACACCTGAAAAGCATCCTTCTTTCGAAGTAACTCTAACAATTCATCCGTTGTATATCTTTCCTTCTTCAAGTTATCTTCCATGATTTTTCCATCTTTGATAAAAACCGTTCCTTTCCCTTCTACAAGGTCCCGAACTATTTTACTTTTCAAAGAAATTACTCCAATTAAAAAAGATATTGCGGCAGTGGTCACAATTCCAATAACCCCCACTGAAATATTTCGTTCAAGTCCCGTAATCACTTCTGCCCCAATACTACCTATAGTTATACCTACCACATACTCAAAGTAAGACAGTTGAGATAGCTGCTTTTTACCTAGCAATTTAGTTACTAAAAAAAGGATAATGAGAAACAACAAAGCCCGTATAAATACATCTAACCAATCCGGCATTACATAACCCCTCCTTTATATACGTTATTTTAAAACCCTTTATACTGGAATTCCTCTCTTTCCAATTCACCCACCCTTTTTTTCAAATCTGTCACTACTTCATTTACTACCATCATCGTTTCATGTAAGGTTTGTTTGGAATCGTTATCTTGTGTACGTAATGCTAAACTCGATAGACTAGCTTCTACGCCTTTTAGACTGGCAAGACATTGCTTCCGATCCGATGGTCATCTTACGCCCTCCTTATCCCTTTGGTTTAAAAGTCAAAGCGCCCAACATGCCAAAAATAATGGCAGCTGAAATGCCGGCACTTGTCACTTCAAACATTCCTGTAAGTACACCGACTAACCCGTGTTTTTCGGCTTCTTGCATGGCCCCGTGTACAAGTGAATTCCCAAAGCTTGTAATAGGAACAGTTGCTCCTGCCCCAGCAAAATCAATTAATGGTTCATATAAACCTACCCCATCTAAAATGGCACCTATCACTACAAGGGTACCTAACGTAGTCCCGGTGTAAGTTTAAACACGTCAAACATAATTTGCCCTATGACAAAAGACCCAAAATAGATCATGACTATTGTTCACCCCCGTATTCAATCGACACCGCAGGGGCGATACAAGGAATCGTTCCATTTTGCTGAAAGGATAGGGGGGATAATAAGGCCCCTGTTGCCACCACTAACATTCTTTTAAATTCACCTTTTTTCATTCGGTTTAATAAATGACCATAGACGACTGTTGCTGAACATCCCGCACCACTACCTAAACCGGTTGCCTTTCCCGATAAATCATTAATCCGCAGTCTTGATACTGGTCTTCACGAATAGGGGTTCCATGCTTTTTAAATAAATCAAGGGACACTTCATGGCCAATCTGACCAAGATCCCCGGTGACAATCAAATCGTAATAAGATGGATCAATGTTTCGTTCCTTTAAATGAGCTTCAATGGTATCAACCGCAGCTGGAGCCATGGCCCCTCCCATATTAAATGGATCCGTCAATCCCATATCGATGACACGGCCAATAGAAACGCTCAAAGTTTTCTACTTTTATCGCTATCAATAGCTCTTTATCATTCACAGCCTTCACATCCGAAATGTCTTCCTCTGTGATGACCTTCTTTTTTGCTTGATTCGCCACGGATTGATTGATTGGCTTGCTTGTATGTACCTGTGAAATACTTAATTCCTTATGGTCCTCACCAGATTGATTTTGATTTCTATTACATCCTGAACCTAATCCGATAACAGTTAGTAATAAAAGAAGCATGATGAATTGGTTTATTTCATCTTTTATGAAATTACCCCTTTGTCTTCTTATCATTGAAGGTAAAAAAGGTTGGCTGATAATCAACCAACCTTCCTTTCCTAGCTTTTACATTATTGTTGTTTGTATTGGGGTTCTTCTTGTTCGATTTGTTGAATACGTGGTTCAATGCTGTCTATAACGGATTGAGTTTGTTTAGCAGCATCTTGGTAAAGTTGCTTTGCTTGTTCGTTGTCTGTACCCAGTGAAAAGGTTTCGAAGCTAGCCTGAGCACTTTTCAAACCGGCAACAGTTGTCTTAACGTCATTGATTACTGTCATGAATAACGCCTCCTTGTTTTATAAAAGGTTATTACTCTTTTAGAATGATGAAAACAGAGCTTTATATACCTTCAAAATTTATCCATATTTTATATCTAAAACCGGTCCTCAGAAGCAACCGTGTGAATATAAAACTGTTGCTCTTTTTCCCCCTTCCTGGATTAGGGGGTGTTTGTTCTGGACCAAAGATGGAATAGTTTGAATAATAATCGGGGTTGGGGGGATATTATTAACTGACCTTTCATACACCCCGTATCAAGCCTGAAAATTTGATACGGGGTTTTATTTTTGCCAATGAATATCAGATTATTTATCAGGGGAGTATACATATAGAAATCTTTTCCCAAATTAGTTTATAAATGCGAATGACCTCTGTTCCCGCCTTTCTCCCAAGGTTAGTGTACAGAGGTCATTTATCTGCCTGGTCCCCGCGTAAATAGAGAACTATAGGAGAAGATGAATTAAACACTCGGTGGTTGGATATTTTAACACAGAACTTTGAAGTACAAGTTGGAGATAGTGTGGAGTTTGAAGGATATAGATTTAAAGTATTCGTAATTTACGGATGCAAGTTTAAAGAAATTGAAGCTTCAATCGAGTGTATCAAGTAACTACGTAAATCCGAGAAGATCAAAAGTATGTGAATGTATGAGTGCGAATATATTTAATAAAGAATGAACAAGCGTGAGAAACCTTCTTGGTGTTCCTTTCTTTATCTAAAGATACCTTCTAATATTAATTGGGAGGTATTTTTATTTATGTTTCTCATAAGGGATTTTGGAAGAGTCACTCATAATTACTTACATATGAGGAATGATAAAGAAAGGCCTAAAGGTCATATCAAATTATGAAAGGGGATACACCATGAATAAAAAATGGCTTCTCATGCTAATAGGGACATTTATATCTGTTATGTTAGCAGGATGTAACGTTGATCCGGATCCGGATCCTGCTCCACCTGAAGTGGATGCTCCGGCAGATAATGAAAACGATATACCTGACGTTGATGAAAATGATACACCTGGCGTTGATGAAAATGATAACATGAATAAAGATGATGAAGAAGATAACGATCCAGATCCAGAAGATCCAATAGAAGATCCAGAAGATATCCAAGATGAAGATAATAGAGACGATTAAATTCAGATGGCTATCTGTACTAGGGAATGTCCTTTTTAATCTATTACTAATACGCGCTGTAGGATTTTTAAATTCTAAAAAACCTGAAGGTCTATCTGATTTTCAGGTTTTTTGCTGCTTAAATTGTTTCCCATCAATTGTTGGTAGCTTATTATCTTTGGCATTATAAAAAACAGTTACTCCTTTAGGAAGTTTCAAAAAACATCCACCCGCATTCATAATTTTTATAGCTTATATTCTCCATTCCTTATGTAACTATCCTGCCCCGTTCGTATTATAAGGTCAGCCAGATATTTCTGGTTGAACAATTTTTATATCGATATATGATAACGGTAGCTGGGGCAGAACGTTCCTGCCCGTGGGGCTTGGACCCCGTCAACTAAACAGTTCGCCCCCTACTTGCTTAAACATGATTTGGCTGGTTGGGACCAAGATCTCGTATAACAAGCGAAGCTATGATACTGCAAGAAGGATTAGGGGTTACCGGCAATAATATGTTTTTGGAGGAGATAAAAAATGAATCCAGTGGTTGGTCTGGATGTAGCGAAAGGTGAAAGTCAGGTTCAAGCGTTCTTGGATAAAAAGAAGCCTTATAAATTTTCCTTAAGCCAAAAAGTCCACCAAATGGCAGCCCCGATCTCACTAACGCCACATTAGTTAAAGAAGAAAAGCTGCCTTTATAGTTGATCTACATTCTTATTGAGACAAATGTTTGTAATCTAATATTTCTATCTTAAAACCATGATTACATTTCAGTTGATTAAGCTTTTCACTGTCACAGGATGGAGATATTCTTAATTTAACTTGGTCGTCTACATAATCCAATGGTTCATTACGTTCGGAAGAGACTTGAATTTTTATATCGACATCGTAAGAATGATTAACATTGTAACTTATACCAACAATTCTTTGCCATTGCCAACTCAAATTACGTCCATACTCTTTTTCAATTTTCTTATCTAGAGTTGGAAACACAATATCTCCAAAAATATCCTCTGTTGTTCCATACCATCCTTCCACTTTTGAAATCGATTCTGCTTTAACTGCTTGCATAGGGGTAAAGGCAAATAAAAAAAATCCTAATAAGATTAAATATCGCTTAGCCATCAAGGTTCACCTCATATTTCTGTTTACTCCTTATTCTTTAGCTAAACTCAATAGTTATGCCTTAGTAAACTAACCTACACCTTAGTTCCATAAGAAACTCCTATGGCGGCGCTCCTCGCCGCCACCATCTACTACGAAAATCTAAACTCAAAAATAGAGTCTAACCCATTAACCCCTTGACGA
>NZ_JBIWEU010000029.1:0-34993 GCF_044762675.1 Peribacillus sp. NPDC096448
CTCTTCAGCGCCGATGGTAGTTGGGGGTTTCCCCCTGTGAGAGTAGGACGCCGCCAAGCCATTTAAAAAGATCAGCCATCCGGCTGGTCTTTTTTGAGGTCGTTATTCCTTCAGTACTTATTATTTAAACCTGTTAAAAAAGTGGTGACTCAAAAGGGCCATAAAGAAAGTTATATGCAGTATGAATGGTAGGACATACTATAAATGCATCTGAATTTCTAAAGCTATCTGTATTATCCATATCTGTTTAAGACAAAGGGACAGAATTCTTCGTTTCTATAGGGATATATGTTAAACTTAACGTAGTTCTGAAACTGTCATTGGGGGAATAGCCGATGGATACCTCTGCTAAAGATGAAATGATTTTTTCGTTTGCTGAATGGTTGAGAGACCAGGGCAAATCAGCCAATACGATCAAAACGTATACTGGTGTCCTTTCACAGTTTTGTGACCAGACACAAAAGATATTGATGGAGATCCATTCTGAAGATGTTCAGGGTTATCTTGATTATTTAGAAAATTGCAAGAAAAGTCCTGGAACGATCGAAAAACACTATATCGCCCTAAATGTCTTCTTTAAATTTTTAGGCAAACCGCAAGTAATGCTTTCTGTGGAACGTAAGGTTAAGGAGCACAAGCTTGAGGTACCTGAAACTTTAAGCATAACTGAACAGCAGATCCTGTTAAGAGATATAGAAGCAGAAGGAAATCTAAGGAACATTGCCATCGTCTACCTTTTGTTACATACAGGAATCCGTGTCTCCGAATTATGTGACTTAAATGGCCGTGACGTCATCATGGAAACAGAGCGAAATTATATACTTGTCAGGAACGCAAAAGGTGAAATCGACAGATCCGTCCCCCTTACAATATCGGCTATACAACATGTGCAAAATTATCTTTTTTCTTTAAAAGAAAAAGCAGATCCATTATTCATCTCAAGCTATAATCAAAGGATCACTCCGAGGTCAGTTCAATATATATTGAAAAAATACAATGTGCATCCACATAAACTGCGACATACCTTTTGTCAAAGGCTAGTGGATAATGGAATAGATATACAAACGATATCCAAGCTTGCCGGTCATAAAGATTTAAACGTAACGAAGCGTTATCTAAAAGAAAAGCCGCTGGATCTGGCAAATGCGATAGACCAAACTTTCACCAAACACTAAGATATAGAAATTAAAGGGAAAGCGAGTTCTTCCTTTGAAATGACGAATAGGAGATTTTGTCTTAAGAGACAGGACAGGTTAAAAGAAGAAGGAACATAGTTCAGTCAAAAGGGCTGCACATATTGATACATTGTTGAATCAAAAAAGAGGGGATTCCTGATAAAAGGAATCCCCTCTTCTTTTTCTTCATTTACTTAACTGTTTTTTTCTTCTTTTTACCTATTTTCATTATAACTTCATATACTACCGGCACTATTACAAGTGTTAGCAATGTTGAACTCACCAGTCCGCCGATAACGGTAATTCCCAAACCTTGTGATATCAATCCACTGCCTTCTGCACCGATTGCCAGAGGTATTAAAGCGCCGATTGTGGCAAGGGCAGTCATCAGGATTGGGCGTAGACGGGTGGATCCTGCCTCGAGTAAAGATTCCCTGGTAGATAGCCCGGATTCTTCATTCTTGATAACACGGTCCACTAATACGATGGCATTGGTTACGACGATACCAATAAGCATCAGGACACCCATCATTGCCGAAACGCTGATGGTCTCACCTGCAACGAATAGCCCGGCCAATGCCCCGATTACCGTAAATGGTAAGGAGAAGAGAATGGCTATTGGTGCTAAACCACCATGGAAAGTAACGACTAGGACAAAGTATACGATAGCAACGGCCGCTAACATAGCGATACCAAGTTGAGTGAATGATTCCTGGATATCTTCCGTTACTCCGCCATAGTCTATAGTGACGCTTGCAGGCAGGTCTAATTTATCAACTTCCTTTTGTACCTCAGCTGTTACTGCTGCCACATCATCCGTTTTGATTGTTGCAGACACGTCGGCATAAATTTTTCCATCGCGGCGGCTGATTGTATCGGAAGCTTTGCCTTCTTCGATTTTCACAAGCTCTTTCAATGGGATTTCCATTCCCATTGGAGAAGAAATTTTCGTATTCTCAAGATCTTTTTTGTCTTCGAATGTCGTTTCTTTTGTCTCGACATATACTTTGACTTCTTCTCCATCTTTCTTAATCGTAGTTAAAGCATCATCTTTATTTGTATTGGCAATGGACATGCCAATTTGTGCAGCTGTAAGTCCAAGGTCACTTAGCTTTTCCTGGTCTGCAACTAGAGTATATTGCTCATAAGCATCTGAAAGACTTGTATCAACATCTTTTAAATCTTTATTTTTCTTCATGATATTTTGAATATCGTCAATTACCGGTTCAATATCTTTTTGTGTATTTCCGTAAACAAAAAGAGTGGTTTCGCTGCTTGATGTTGACGTGAATTCTTGTTGTTTCCATGTTCCAGGTGAATCAAGTTCAGTTAAATCTTTTATGACGGTTTCTTTTTTGTCCCCGAAATTTTCGGTGTCTTCATCATAGAGTACATAGAAGAGAGCCGAGTTACTCGATCCGCCCATCATGCCGCCCATCATGCTTTCACCAAGTGTGTATTGAACGGTCTTCACATCGTCTTTATCCATGAAGTATTTTTCTACTTTTTCTGTTTGCTTTTCAATATCCTCTTTTAACTCTCCAGGTGCTGGAGTGTAAGTGACGATGATCGTTTTTTCTTCATCTGCAGGCATGAAGCTGACACCGATGCTTGGGATTAGGAATAAGCTGCCGACCAATAATAGAATGGCTGTGCCGAAAGTGATTAACTTATGGTTTAACGACCAATCCAGTGCTTTTCGGTAGAATGCTGATAGTTTGCTTGGTTTTTCTTCATGTGATTTTAATTCTTTTTTAGATAGTCCCTTTTTAAATAAAGAGTCTGCCATTGCCGGAACAAGTGTGATGGCGATTATTAATGAAGCGACTAATGCAAACACCATTGTTAAGGCGAATGGCATGAATAGTTCCCCGACAGGTCCTGTAACGCTTGCTAAAGGCAGGTATACGGCTACAGTGACGATTGTCGATGAAAGGATAGGGATGAACATTTCCTTAGTGGCTGATCGTATTAATTCGCCGCCTTTTAATTGTTCGCCTTTTAAAGCCATTCTCCTATAAATATTTTCAATGACGACAATGGAGTCATCGACGACTCGGCCGATGGCTACGGTCATTGCTCCAAGTGTCATGACATTCAAAGAAATATCCATTTGTTTGAGCACCAGAAGCGCTGCTAACAGGGATAAGGGAATCGATATGACGGAAATGAGAGTCGTTTTAAAGTTCCTAAGGAATAGCATGATAACAATGACTGCAAACAGACAGCCGAAGAGTGCCTTGCTGATCATGGTTTCAACAGAATCTTTAATCGGTTTAGCTTGATCGAGCGTAGTGTGTACACTTACGCCTTTAAAATCTTCTTTGAAATTAGATACTTCTTCGTTTACTTCGTCTACGATTGCAACTGTATCGGCATCAGGCGATCTTGTAACCTGGATCCCAATCGATTCGCTACCGTTTGTTCTTGAAATCGATTCAGCCTTACCGGTGATTTTAACATCGGCAATGTCTGATAATTTGACATTTTGCAGTTGGGCAGGACCTGTTGCCATTTCAGGGGATAATTGATTGGTTTCCGGTCCGGCTTGTGCTGGCGTTCCTGTTTGAGAGCCGCCGGTTAAAGGTATCTTTATATTCTTCAGGTCTTTTAATGTGGAGATGTTTCCATCCACAACGATTGTTTTTTCTTTATCATCAAAGTTATATATGCCAAGCGGCATGTTGACGTTTGCGGCCTGGATAACCTTCTTTACGGTTTCTTCATCGAGCCCGTATTGAGCCATCTTTTCCTGGTCGAATACAAGGCTGCCTTCATTTACTTGTTGTCCGGAAATTGAGACGGATGTCACGCCGTCAATTCCTTCAAGTTTAGGCACTAACACCTCTTCGACGTTTTTTGTAAGAGCTGGTAAATCAGAGCCCTTATCTGTTACACTGAGTGCGACGACAGGAAAAGCGTTTAACTCTAATTTAGATACGCTTGGGTCATCCACTCCCTCAGGCAGTTCCAATTTCTCTAAAGCTTCTTTCACTTCTTTTACAGCGTCGTCCATATCCGTATCATAATCATATTGTAATTGGACGGAAGAGGCATTGGCCATGGACGAAGAACTGACTAATTCGACTCCTGGCAAATTCGTTACTTTCTGCTCAATCTGGTCTGTGAGTTTATCTGCTACTTCTTCAGGTGCAGCTCCAGGATATACAGTGGAGATGCTTATTAAAGGAGTGGAGATGCTTGGAATGGTTTCTTGTTTCATGTTTAAACCGGAGTATAAACCAGCTGCAACGATGATGATGGTAAGCAACCAGATAGCCAATTTATTCTTTAATGAAAATTTAATTATTGAATTCAAGCTTGTACCCTCCATACATATAATTGTGACTAGTCGGTCACAAACTCAAATATATAGCATGTGGATTATGATTGCAACAGATAATAATCGTCAGTGTTAACGTTGTGATTTCAAGGGTTTTGGGATAGAATTTGGAGGATGTGACCCATTGGTCACCAATGAACAATCTTAAGAGATGGGATGAATTTGATGAAAGAAAAAAATAAGATGATCATAGATAAGTCTGTAGAGCTTTTTGCGGAGAAAGGCTATCATGCTACTTCCGTTCAGGAAATTGCTGAAAAATGCGGGATAGCAAAAGGGTCTTTTTATAATTATTTTAAATCGAAGGAGGAATTACTAGTCTCCATTTTTAAATTTTATTATGAAGCGTTGACAGACTCATTGCTTGATCTTGAACTGGATGCTTCATTATCCAGTAAAGACAAATTCATGAGGCAGATCACTGTTCACATTGAGCATATGACGGGAAATACCAACTTGATACAAATGATGATGCAGGAACAAATGGTTCATATCAGCAAAGAATTAGATAGATTTTTACATTATATCCATGAAGAGGGCTTGAGTTGGTTCAAGCGTAAAATCATTGAGTTATACCCGGAACTTTCATCTGATCTTCTGCCGGATTGCACCATAATTTTAGATTCTCTTTTCAAAGGATATATCGGAATATTGATCAGGAAACAAAATGCTTTCGATGTGGAATTGTTACCTAGCTTCATATTGAACCGGATGGATTCCATTGTCGCAAGCCTGGAGAATATGGAAGATCCATTATTGAAACAATTTCCCCTACCAGGTTGCTCGATGCGGGATATGAGCCCGAAAGAAGAAATCCATTCGATTATCGTCAGGATGCTGGAAGTCGAAACACGTAAAGAAGAGGGATTGGAAACGCGTAAAAATACGGAAGCTTTAAAGGCGCTCCAGGAAGAGTTTTCAAAAGTTAGGCCAAGCCCCATCATCTTGGAAAGCCTTTTGTTATTTTTGGAGAAAAATGAAAAAAGGAGTCCCTTGTGTTCAAAGCTTATCTTAATGATGAAGGATTATTTGTTGGATATATGAAGGCTTTACCGAAAGGGGTGTGTAGCCTCTTTTTTCATTTAATTCTTAATGAGTTTCAAAAGCGGGGTTAAGGAAAAAGTATAAGTGATGGAAAGAAGACAATTCTTTCAATGATATGGGGGCAAGAATCCTGCGATGGAAAAAGGGAATGCTGATTTTATAATAAAAATGCAGGAAATCATAAACTCGAAAGGAATCTTGAGGGTTGTCTTCCAGTATTGGTAACACATATTGATGAGTTTCTCATTCTACAAACAAAGCAAAAAGGCGATGCATGCCGTTATTGTTTGGGAATATGGTGAAGAAATGGAAGTAGTTTTCGTATTGGGAGGAGATGGAACGGTACATGAGTTTGTAAATGGCCTTTCACCCCCTTTGGAGGCGGCCGTTGTTTGGGATTTTACCTGGAGGGACCAGCAATGATTTCTCCAGGACATTAAAAACTCCTCAAAATGTTCGTCAAGCTGCGCAAGCATTAGTAAATGGCAAGGTTCGTTCCAATTGATATTGGGCAGGCCAATAATGTCCATTTCTCCAATTTTTTTGGGGGGAGTTGGACTTATTTCAGATGCATCAAACAATATTGATGAGCAGGAAAAAAGCAGGTTCGGAAAGATAGGGTATTTATTAAGTGCTGTAAGGACGATTGGTGAGAATGCTCCCTTTTCCTATAAACTGGATTATGATGGGGATTCGATTGAAGGGGAAGCAGTTATGATTTTGGTCTTGAATGGTTGTTTTATCTGTACTAATTTATTGCCCCTTCCCATGGTTAGTCCAGACGATGGGCTTTTTGGCGTTGCCATCTTTTTAAAATGCAAGCCTTGGTGCATTTTTAGAAATCATGGACTCAAAATATGAGCTCTGACTCTGGGGTGACTTATTTCCAAGCAGGTACCTTGACTATTGAATCCAAGAGGCCGCTTGATGTGGATATGGATGGAGAGAACTATAGACAAACGCCTTCGAGCATTAAAGTCCTTGCCCATCATTTGTCAGTATTAACACCAAACTAGTGTGGGGATAAGGGGAAGGCTTATGTATTTTTTTTGTATATTCATTCCTTATTTCTGCAATTGTTCCCAAAATAGGATAAAATATAGGATGATATATCAATTTTTGCAGGAGGACCACTTATGGTGTACCAGGTCAGATTGTTAAAGGGCATTTTAGAGCCTTATCGGAGTCGTTATCAGCTGCAAAATGCAGAGGCAGTCACAAAGCTTGGTGTGAAATTATTATTTTTATATTTTCTTAGTCTTATAGTATTCGCCATTGGGGGATATTTTGGCATTGGTTCAGAATCATTTTCCAAAGAAATCACGAAGATGAGCGCCAATGAATTCGAAGCAGCAAAGTTGCTGATTTTGAGTGGCAATATAATAACAGGAATAATCGACCCTTCCATATACATATTTTTAGCAGCTCTATTCTTTTGGATCGTTACTGATATCCCATATATAAAATTGGTAATCGTTCAAATGATTCTTTTTGGCTTGCAATTAGTTGAAAAAGCATTATTGATTCCCCTATTCGTTTTAATGGATATAGGCAGTGATGCCAACCCTTTTTCATTGGGAATCATCAGTCAGTATTTTCTCAGAAGTGATTATTTCATTCACTTTTTCAGCGAAATCACCATTTTTCAATTTCTTATTATTGCTCTGCAATATTTTTATTTAAAGGAATTTTCAGGACGAAATAATTATTTGATCCTTTTAATGATTGTTCTATTCTATCTGGCCACATGGTTTGTTAAAGCCTTTTTAGGATACATCCAAGTAGGCGTATTTGTATAAGGCGGGTGAAATGAATGAGCGGTAATTGGAAAATAGCAGCGGTCTCCATTGCGTCGATAGTGTTAATAACCGTTAACTTATACCTTATTGAAAAAAAAGAAAGCAAAGTGGAACGGACTGTTTTCGTTGAAAACTGGACTAAGGTAAAAAAAGATACAGTTACGGATACCATCCAAACAAATGGGGTAATTAAACCAGTAGAAGAGTATGATATCTATTTTGATACCCAGAAAAATGATTTTAAGAAATTCCTTGTAAAAGAAGGCGATGCAATTACGGCTGGCTCCTCGTTGTTTGAATATACGACGACCGAACTTGATGCGCTTAAAGCGAATTTGGAAGCGGAGAAAACGGCAGCTGAGGGAGAGATGGCAGGGATTGAGGAATACATAGGGAAGTTGAGGTCTTATCAAGGGACCGTGACCAGTGAAACTGAAAAAGCGGCAATTGATGAATCGGTGGAAAAAAACTTGAATATTGATATAACGACAAGCTCTTCAGATCTTATTAAAAGTAACATTGAGCAAGAAATGTACAAGCAGGAACTAGAAAAAAACAGGTTGAATGAAAAAGTGAGAATGCTTGATGCTAAATTAAGTTCGATTGAGGAGCAGTCCAGTGCGATTGTGACGAAAAGCGAGGCTGATGGTGTAGTTAAAAATATCAATAAAAACCTGAATAATCCCATTATATCCATTGTTTCGACAAATATGGCAATTGAAGGGGATTTCTCCGAAGAGGAAATGAAAAAGGCTGAAGTGGGCATGACTATAAAAGCAAGTTCCTCTGATTCAAAAAAGGCATTGAAAGGAACGATAGGACGTATCCATTCCTATCCCGCTGAAGAGCCGTCTTTAAAAAAAGATAACAGATTTCCATTTCAAGCTTCAATCGAACCGGAAGGCGAAGAAACGGAACCTTTGTTGGTGGGATCGAAAGTGAATCTTACTGTAATAACCAATGAGAAAGCAGGTGTACCCTCCATTCCTATAGAGGCGGTACATTACCAAAAACAGCCTTATATTTACAAGTTGACTAATAAAGGATATGTGGATAAACATTACATTACAAAAGGGCTTAAGGCTGAAGGGAAGCAAGAAATCATAAAGGGACCTTCTGTAGGTGATGTCATCCTGCTGGAGCAGAATGTGGCAGTGAAGAACCATTCTTATTTTATTACACCGATTCAATTTGAAAAAGTGAAAGCTGGAACTTATAAAAAATTCACCTCAAGGGAAAAAGTAAGATATCTGTTACTTGGCATTCTGGAAAAATAACTGCTCCTTTTACAAGAGAGGTGATGTCAAATTAGGTATAAATTATATATCAATATAACTTATTTGAACAAAAATCGGGAAGCGTAATTATAGATACAATAGCCTTTAATACAGAATATTCAGACATATTGAAAGATTTTTTCTAGAATAGATGCGAATAAATATTTACAGATTATCATTTTTAGTATAATATTTTATTATAAGTTAACTCGCTTAATCTTATTCCAAGAACGGGGGACCCAATTTTGTGGATTTTATCCGCTAGGGGTGAATTCAGAAATGAAAGGGCATTTGTGTTTCCAATTCCTAACCCGACAGCTAACCTCGTCAGCGTCTTTAAGGGAACATGTGTGAATATTCACGCCAATAAGAAATCGACACATGAAGTGTCTTTTTTTTCGGCGTAAAGACAGAGTTTTTCAAAAAAAGAAAAATTACTTTCTTTTTATTAGTATCTTGTTTCCCTTACCGAGACAAAAATGTTTTTGCATCAAAGACTTTATGGAAGGTGAGGAAAGTAAATGAAGAAATTCAAATTAAGTTTAGCTAGCCAAATTTTCATTGGTTTAATACTAGGGATTATCGTTGGTGCCATTTTTTATGGTAATGAGTCGGCCCAAAGCTTTTTACAGCCATTCGGAGACATTTTCCTACGAATGATTAAAATGATTGTAGTGCCGATCATCGTATCCAGCCTTATCGTTGCAGTTGCCGGTGTAGGTGATTTGAAAGCGGTTGGTAAACTAGGTGCTAAATCATTATCATACTTTGTTGTCGTAACTATGATAGCGATTGCTGTTGGTTTAATTTCAGCGAATATCATCCAGCCTGGTGCTGGTGTGAATATGAATAACCTGGAACAAACTGATATTTCCACATATGTTGATACAGCAGAAACTAAGCAGCATGAATCATTCGTAGATACACTTGTACACATCGTGCCATCCAATCCAGTTAAAGCCATGGTAGAAGGCGATATGCTAGCGATTATTTTCTTCTCCGTGTTGTTTGGACTAAGTATTGCGGCCATAGGTGAAAAGGGTAAACCAGTATTCCGTTTCTTCCAAGGTGTGGCTGAAGGAATGTTCTACCTAACTAACATGGTCATGAAATTCGCTCCTATCGGTGTATTTGCACTAATCGGTGTGACTATCTCCAAGTTCGGTTTGGAATCTTTAATTCCGTTAGGAAAGTTAGCGCTTTCTGTTTACGGAACAATGATTTTCTTTGTAATTGTCATTCTGGGTGTCATTGCAAAATTTGTAGGATTCAATATCTTTACTTTGATTAAACTTCTAAAAGAGGAATTGATTCTTGCTTTCTCTACTGCAAGTTCAGAAGCAGTTCTTCCGAAAATCATGGAAAAAATGGAGAAAGCGGGATGTCCGAAACATATTGCTACATTTGTTATTCCGACTGGATACTCATTTAACCTTGATGGTTCTACATTATACCAAGCGTTAGCAGCTATCTTCATCGCTCAAATGTACGGAATCGATTTAAGCATGTATGAGCAAATTACGCTAATGCTAGTGTTAATGATCACATCCAAGGGGATTGCGGGTGTACCAGGTGTATCTTTCGTAGTTCTTTTAGCGACATTGGGAACTGTCGGTATTCCTATTGAAGGTTTAGCATTTATTGCCGGTATCGACCGTATTCTTGATATGGGACGTACAGTAGTAAACGTTATTGGTAATTCACTTGCGGCAATCGTTATCTCTAAATGGGAAGGTCAATTCAACCCTCCTTCCAAAAAAGAACTAGAACAACAAGTTTCTTAATACAAAAAATCCAGAGTGACATTTCACTCTGGATTTTTTTTTGAATTAAAAAGCGCTTTCTTATTTTTCTTGATGGCTGTAAGTACCTTCTTGACGCATCTTTTTGCATGTCAAAATACCCCGAAACTCATAAAGCCTTTCATCATGTCCTCCAAACCAAATTATTTCCTCTTGCTCCCAGAAGGTCAGGTGATTTTCGTTTTTATCACGATCATGTGTTGTGAAAATGAAAATACCTTCATTAAAATAAGGTTGAATTGTTTTTAAGCTACGGTCGGTTATTTCGCTGGGGAATCATCAGCATAGCGGCCCCATGAAATGAATTAATGATAAAACCTTTATTGATCAATTATTCCAATTCTATATTTTTTCCTATTGGTTAATATGGATTTTGTTTCATGTTATTTATAAGATGCAGATGTTGATTAATATTGGGGTTATATAACTTACGTGAAACTCCAAAAGTTTGATAAAATAACATTATTGATTGAGAGCTCGGAGGGGGTCAGGTTATGAAGAATGACAGCAATGATATCTTATACATGTATATGCAGGCTTCCGAACGGTTTGTCCTTTTTAATGGACTCAATTTTCGTGAATTCGTCCATTCACTGCCATATAGCTTGGATTCGATCTTATTATTGAAACATCAATTCGATGGTGGGGAATACAATTTGAATGTCCTGCTTGAGAGCGCTTCATCTGAAGCTATTGCGAAGCTCGTTAAAGAAAATGTCCGGGCATATGGAGATTTCTGTTGGGTCGATTTTGAAGAAGCGGAAGGGCTGGATGAATTGGATGGAAGGGAAATAGCGGAGCTTTTATATTTAGGACACGCTAAAACCCATTTGGATCCCCCATTTTTCCGTAAATTGAATAATCAATTTGTGTACCTTGCCCAGGATGATGGCTGGTTCAATAAAATTTATTTTCGTTCTCTTTCGACATATTATATGATGTTAGGAAGCCTGATACCGCTTAAGCTGGAGCCGTTAAAAGTAGAGAGGACGTGGCTTGGAATCAGAAAGAAAAAAGAGCTGACGGCGATTCCTGCAGAAATCATTGCTTCCTTGGTCCATATCCTGGCAGAGGGGCTCGTTTTTTCCTTTCGGGATGTTAAGTATACAAGAACGAAAATTGAGATACCGGCATGGGTCGTAGGGGATCATTTAAACATGGATGAAATGCACGATTACTTTTCGGATAGAGATATTAAGGAGCCCGATGCCTATATTATCTTCAATCGAAAAGAAAAAGTTTGGGAAAGCATTATTAAAAATGCATCATCCTCCTGATTATTTGACATCCTTGAATTTTTTAGGTGTAAGACTTACCGTCTCATGCATAAAAGATAAGAGAGGGCAACGCATAGGAGTTGCCACAGGATGCTTTGTTCTGCATTATGGTAATAATCGGAAAAGCTCGAATGATGGAAGTTTCGGTTTCCCCCGCATTAACAGGCTGGCTGTAGGTAGGTGGATAGAAGATGTAACAAAAAAGTAATGTAGTGGTCCAACAGCCTGTAAATGCCCGGCTGCGACGCACAGCATGTGCTAGCACAGGAGTTGCCACAGGATGTGGCGGGTTTTATCCTGTGTTCTACATTATAGTAATCATTGGAAAATCCCCAATGATGGAAGTTTCGCTTTATCCGTTTTAGTGTAAAGTGATACAATGAACATGGTTAAAAGAATATTGGAGGGTAATAACTCATGAAAACTAAACTTGGTTTGCTTTATGGTGGAAAATCTGCGGAGCATGAGGTTTCTATGCAGACGGCTTTAGCAGTCATTAAAGCTCTCGATTTAGCAAAGTTTGATATATATCCGATTTACATAACAAAAGAGGGTTCATGGATAAATGGACCAAAGTTAACAGGCCCTGCCGAGAATGTGGAGGCTTTGACATTTTCACCGGAGAAGTCGAGCTCGCCTCTTGCTTTGCAAGCACATTCAACTGATGAAAATAGTGAATCAACAGGGTATGACGTAATTTTCCCATTGCTTCACGGACCAAATGGAGAAGATGGAACCGTACAGGGGATGCTGGAACTATTGAACCTTCCTTATGTAGGAAATGGCGTTTTAGCTTCTTCAGCAGGAATGGATAAGGTCATCATGAAAAACATTTTTGCCCAGGCTGGACTTCCTCAAGTGAAATACACTTGGTTCATTCGTTCTGAATGGGAGAAGAATACTGAAAGTGCCATCAAAAAGGTAGCGGATGAATTGGGGTACCCTTGTTTTGTCAAACCTGCCAATTTAGGCTCAAGTGTCGGTATCAGCAAATGTAATGATGCTGATGAACTGGAAAAGGCGGTAGCGGAAGCTTTTCAATTCGATCGGAAGATCATCATTGAAGAAGGGGTCGTCGCTCGTGAACTCGAGTTTGGTATTCTCGGTAATGATGAACCGTCTTGTTCGGTGGCAGGCGAAATCATACCTAAGAAAGATTTTGCCTTCTATGATTATTCAGCAAAATATGTAGACGGTAATTCAGCGATGGTCATTCCGGCGGAGATAACGGAAAGCGAGTATACAGCTTTATCCGAAATGGCCATTACTGCCTTTAAGTCATTGGATTGCTCTGGATTGGTTCGCGCTGATTTCTTCTTGACGCATGAGGGGCAGATCTATATTAATGAAGTGAATACAATGCCTGGGTTTACTCCTTTCAGCATGTTTCCGTTATTATGGAAGCACACAGGTGTCGACTATCCAGCGTTAATTGAAAAACTCGTGAAACTTGCCTTGGAACGTCATCAGGAAAAACAACAAATCAAATATACAGTTTGATCATACAGGTAATGTTCAGTAAACTCCACAATCCATCTAGCATTAAATTTGATGGATTCCAATCAGCAGGAACCGGTGCGATTTAAACTGGTTTCTGCTTCGTTTGGTTAATGGAGAGCGATTAACGGTTCGATGAATGTAGGAGGAACAAAATGATAAAGAGAACGTTAAAACAAGTACATGAAATGGCAGAGGGATTGAATGATATCAGTCCATTCCAGTCCAAAGTAATTAATGGAGTTACCATTGATTCAAGAACGGTTAAGGAAGGATGTTTGTTCATTCCGCTTAAGGGTGAGCAGGTTGACGGCCATCAGTATGTCAAGCAAGCTTTAGCGCAGGGGGCTGCGGCTTCTTTTTGGCAAAGGGATGTTCCGAATCCTCCTGAAGATTTACCGATAATCATTGTCGAAAATACCGAGAAAGCACTTCAGCAATTGGCGCGTTCCTACCGTCAACAGCTGAATATGAAAGTCATTGGGATAACAGGCAGCAACGGTAAGACCACTACGAAAGATATGACGGCTGCGCTGCTGGCCACTACCTATAAGGTTCATAAAACAAATGGAAACTTCAATAATCATTTAGGTTTACCACTAACGGTGCTCTCTATGGCAGAGGATACTGAAGCGGCTGTTTTGGAAATGGGAATGAGCAGCCGTGGTGAAATCGAGTTTTTATCCAAAATGGCTAAACCTGATGTAGCAATCATTACCAATATTGGTGAATCACACTTATTGGATTTAGGATCACGTGAGGAAATCGCGAATGCGAAGTTGGAAATTGTTGAAGGTTTGGCGAAAGATGGAACGCTGATCTATCATGGTGATGAACCTTTGCTTCGCAATCGGATCAAAAAGGATTTTCCTGATTTAAACGTAATATCTTTTGGACGTACGGAACAAAATGATTTATATCCACAGACCATTAGCCAAGGGGCAGACAGTACCGCGTTTACAATCGCAAGAGGTGATAAGGAGATCAGTTATGAGATTCCTGTTTTAGGCCATCATAATGTTCTTAATGCGTTGGCAGCCATCTTGGTCGCTAAAGAATTCAATGTGGATGATTCAGCAATCCGTAAAGGTCTATCGACCATTCAGTTAACCAATATGAGGATGGAATTGGTTGAAGGCGCAAAAGGGCAGAAAATCATCAATGATGCATATAATGCCAGTCCAACTTCAGTTAAGGCAGCAGTGGAGTTGGTTGAGGGATTATCTGGATTCGATAAAAAAATCCTTGTATTGGGAGACATGTTGGAGTTAGGGCCGCAGGAAAAAGATTTTCATTTGAAAATTGGTGAATTAATTTCCAATGAGCGGATCGATAAGATCTTCACTTATGGTCCTTTAGCCGAGTTTATTGCCAAGGGAGCGAGCAAGTCTTTTTCATCGGATCAGGTTCGTCCTTTTCAAGATAAGCAGGAGCTTATAGAGGAACTTAAGTCGTCCACACAGGCAAATGACATCATACTCGTTAAAGCTTCCAGGGGCATGAAGCTGGAGGAAGTCGTTCAAGCTCTACAAAAATAAAAAAACATAGAAAGGGCCGTTTCTTTTTGAAACGGCCCTTTTATCGTGCTTAAAAAAGTGTCCCGGCAATAATGCAGATGTCATCGTTAATCACTGAATGCCTCATCCTTGAGGCTAACAGTTCCTGAAGAAGGTCATTTGTATCGAGATGGACATTTTCAATGAATTCCCTCTGGATACTGTCAGATCGGTCAATGGCGGAAGGTGTGGGCGTTTTAGAGAGCCCATCTGTATAGATGATGAAACGGCTTCCTGCTTCATAATGAAAGGCCATTTTTTTTATGGGCATTTCGGGGATCAGTCCCCTTGGGGTGGCCCCTTCGTTTAAATTGAGAACTTGATTGGTGCGTGGGGAATACAAAAAGGCTGAAGGAAGTCCGTAGTTCACATATTCGATGAGTCGATCCTTTGTATTCACGTATGCGATGAAGGCTGTAATCCGAGCGTGGTTTTTGTTTTCCCGATTAACTCCTTGAAATAGGTCCCGCATATGTTTGTCCAATTCCTCTGTTATGAAAATAGGGTCTTTTACACGTTTGATAAGGTCGGGGATCAATGTGCGTATGGACATGTTTATAAGTGCTGTGTGGATGCCCTTTCCGAATACATCGATCATTATGAAGCCGTATATCCTGTCATCAACCTCCGTCCAGTAAAATAAATCGCCTGACAGCTCACTCGAAGGCTGAAAAAGACCTTTGACCTCTATATCTTCATTATTGATCGACAAAGGTAAACTTGAAAGTTGAATGCCCTTTGCAATCCGCAGGCTCCTTGCTGTTTTTTGGTGCATCTTTTCAAGCTGTTGCCCCTTCATTTTTGCCGAAAACAGTTGCATGCCGATGTTTTTGAGTGACTTTAATTTAATCCTGACTTCTACTGAATCGGCAGGGACCGCCATGGTGTCATAATAGGTCTTTTCCGGTAAGGCCAGAGGGTGCTCCATTCCTAAAGCGCGTTTGTAAAGAAATAAGATAGGGATTTCGTGAGATTCAGCTAAAGCGAATAAAGAAGTTTGCTGCCAAGAATCTTTTGATATGTTTAAAGGCAAAATAAATAATGATTTCATTAAGTCCGTTGAATCTTTGAATAGATGACTTTGATTGAGTGGATCCTCCAAAAAGGTGACTTTCTTGTTCATTTTCTTTAAGATTCGACCAAAATCCTTACATAAAGGAACATCTATTGTGAATATGTTCATATAACCCCCGTTGATTTGTTGATAGGTCAATCATACTGCATTTAGATTAATTTGCTATAATTTTTAAGAAAAAAGATGGAATTTTCTAAATTTAAATGATCCCATATACCTGGAAATCCAAAGAGGGTTCATGGTAAGTCCTTTCTTTTTCCAACGGGGGTACCGTGGAAGGGTGTTATCATTAGAATTAATCCTTCCTGTTTTTTGAAACTATTTGATTTAAACTCATATGATATATAAATGGATGTTCGTTTTGTAAAAAAAATTTACATGGATACAGTAAATGGTTTGGAATGGTCTATCCCGGACCGTGATTTTAAAACAGGACTAGTTACTAAATCCTTTAACTGGGTTTCTGAAGCCAACTGTCGTGTACAGTCTGAATCCACTTACGCATGATAGGATATAGTAACTAAGGTAATCCTGTTGAATAAATCAGCTGCACGATTATCAGGTGGTGATATCCAATTTCCCAGTTTTTGAAACGATCTAAAGTTTTTAGTAACTATGAATGGGGCGATATCCTTTATTGCATTAACAGTTTGAAAATGGTAATATGAGTATGAGTTTAAATGTCTTATCATTGATGATTATTTAAATTAATCAGGTTGAGGCAACAAAATTGTATGTTCTTACATGTTTCATGAGTTAATTCTTGAGATTATTTTAGATTAAATAGGCCGCGCGTCTGGTCATATATAAAAGTTGCATCTCTTGGCGGCTTTAGTAGCTATTAGGGAATCAAGCCGCATTTTGCGCTTTTCCACTTCTGCAAATCCTCAACGCACCGGGCCTGTTTTGTATAAGAATCTTGGCTCTCGTCAAGTTTTGTTCATACAGCCTTTTTAAGTCTGATGAATAATAGGTGCAGCAGCCCTCACCTGAATAAAACGGTCAAACACCCGTTTATGCTACTTTTAATTTTCCATATTGAATTTAATTTTGGTTACATGTACTTTTAAAAAGATGAGCGTATGTTAATGATAAGTTTACACGTGCGCGAAGTTAAAAATGCCAGTGAATGTCCGTACTGGTATATTTCCTTTTTAAAAAATCATATTGAGTTCATTTGAACTAAAAGGCAGATACTTTTAGGTGATAATGATAAACTTTTTATTAAGAGATAAAGTAGAACATCCGTCATGATGATGAGGATTTGAACTAAACATCTGTGCATGATATGCACGTGTAAATTTACGATATAAAAAGGAGTACGAAAACATTGACATTGTTTAGCGAATTAGGATTAGATAGAACGTCCATGAAATCAATAGAAAAAATGGGATTTGAGGAAGCGAGCCCGATTCAATCCCAAACGATACCTCTAGCACTTGAAGGTAAAGATATAATCGGTCAAGCGCAAACAGGAACAGGTAAAACAGCAGCATTCGGTATTCCATTGATGGAAAACATCGATATTAATAACGAAAACGTGCAAGGGATCGTCATCGCACCTACACGTGAGCTGGCCATTCAAGTTTCCGAGGAACTTTTCAAGCTTGGTTACGGAAAACGTGCTCGTGTACTTGCAGTTTATGGTGGACAAGACATCGACCGTCAAATCCGTGCTTTAAAGAAAAAACCACATATTATCGTTGGTACGCCAGGTCGTCTTTTAGACCATATCAAACGTAAAAATATTAAATTAGGCGGAGTTCACACTGTAGTTCTTGATGAAGCGGATGAAATGCTTAACATGGGATTCATTGAGGATATCGAATTAATCCTTTCAACGGTTCCGGATGAAAGGCAAACATTGCTTTTCTCAGCTACAATGCCTGATCCGATCCGTAAAATTGCTGAAAGATTCATGCAGGAACCCGTTCTTGTACGTGTAAAAGCAAAAGAAATGACAGTGGACCGTATCGAACAATATTACTTGGAGTTAAAAGAAAGTGAAAAATTCGATACACTTGCACGCCTTTTCGATATTCAAACACCGGATCTTGCCATCGTCTTCGGACGTACGAAACGCCGTGTGGATGAATTGGCATCTGCATTGAATATCCGCGGTTATATGGCTGAAGGGATTCATGGTGACCTTAGCCAGGCAAAACGCCTTTCTGTATTGAAAAAGTTTAAAGACCGCAGCATCGATGTACTCGTTGCTACCGATGTGGCTGCACGTGGACTTGATATTTCCGGCGTTACTCACGTATACAACTTTGATATCCCTCAAGATCCGGAAAGCTACGTTCACCGTATTGGACGTACAGGACGTGCAGGTAAACATGGTATAGCCATTACGTTTGTAACACCAAGAGAAAGAGGCCAACTGCATGCAGTTGAACATACAACGAAAAAACGTATGGAGAAACTTAAGACTCCTACGTTAACTGAAGCGTTGGAAGGTCAACAAAAAGCAGTAACGGAAAAAATCCTTAATACAATCGAGAATGAGGATTTAACTTTATACCTCGGTCAAGCGGAAGAGTTATTGCAAAAACATAGCGCAGCGGATTTAGTTGCAGCCATGCTTAAATCAATGACAAAAGAACCGGATCAAACGCCTATCAAGTTAACGGAAGAATCTCCATCTCCTATGCGTCGCAATCGCGGAGGCAGCGGATCTTCTGGTAACAGACAGCGCAATGGCCGCAGTTCTTCAGGCAGAAAAGATTACGGTAGCGGATCAGGGAAACGCCCAAGCACGAACCGTAAATCGAATGGTTACGGTAACCGCAGCACGAGCCAAAAAAGAGAAAAAACAAATAAGATTTAATTGAATTGGGAATGCCGCTCATTTGAGCGGCATTTTTTATGTGCATCTCCAATTCTTCATGAAGGTATCCACGGTTTTTGGATGGACTGCTCAAAGCCTTTGTTTAAAAAGGGGTTATTTCCCAGCATTTAATTATAGTATAATTGATGAAAGCGAAGGGTTGATGATGAAGATTCATTTAAAATTACCTGTCCGGAAGAGGAGAAGCACATGGAACCAGAAAATCGTATATCGAATAAGGCCCTGACCGTATGGAAAATCAGTGGACTTATAAGCTGTTCAATAACTTGGATAATAAGCATCGCCGTACTCGTGCTTACAATCATTTTTGATTGGACATATTGGGTGTTCGGAGCGTTGATCATAATTTCGATTATCCAATCCTATCTGGCCATTTTTCTGATTCCATCGGTGAAATGGAAGAGATGGCGTTACGAAGTAAGAAATACCGAAATTGATATCCAAAGTGGTATTTTCGTCATAAAAAGAACACTCATACCCATGATTAGGGTTCAGCATGTTGAAACGAAGCAAGGGCCATTATTAAGAAAATATGATTTAGCATCCGTTGAAATTTCCACTGCAGCTACCCTTCATGTTATCCCTGCCCTGGATCTAGCTGAGGCAGATGAATTGCGGCACTATATTTCCAGAATGGCAAGTGTGGAGGAAGAAGATGTCTGAACCTAAAAGGCTTCACCCCATAGCTGTATTGCTTAACATTATTAAATCGATTAAGGAGTTAGTCATCCCTTTTTTATTAGTGGTCGTCATTCCGGGGAATAATGAAGGAATTCCCGGATGGATACAACCTCTGGTCATAGCCATTATTATACTTTTAATTATAGGAAATGCATTCTTGCAATGGTTACGCTTTACATATCGGATAGAAGAGGGCGAATTCAGAATTGAGTCCGGGGTATTTGTAAGAAAGAAACGGTATATTAAGTTTGATCGGATTCATAGCATAGATATATCAGAGGGCGTTATCCAGAGGGTATTCAGCCTGGTGAAGGTGAATATTGAAACGGCAGGCGGGTCTCAGGCTGATGCCGTATTATCAGCCATAAGCAAAAGTGATGCGGATCGAATCAATGCTTTTATAAGTGAGGAAAAAAATGCGAATAATCCTTTTGATAAGGATGAAGATGAAATCGCGGATAATGAATATGCGGCAAAATCGTCTTCCGTTTTTAAGCAGACGCTGCCGCAACTATTCGTTATGGCTGCCACTTCGGGAGCGGTAGGTGTCTTCCTATCCGGGGCAGTCGCTTTCATTTCACAGTTCGATGAAATGATACCTTTTGAGAGGATATTTAAGGATTATGAAGATTTTATTGAAATGGGGACCTTCATTCTGACCTTGTTTGCCCTTGTGGCTTTATTGGTGGTTTATGTACTGGCCACATTAAGTATGGTAATTAAATACGCTTCCTTTACCGTGATAAAAACGGATGAGGAAATCGTCATTTCCAGGGGGCTTCTAGAGAAAAGGCGGCTGACAATCCCTATCCATAAAATTCAAGGTATCCGGATCATGGAAAATTTGATTCGAAAGCCATTGGGATTGGCGACGGTTTATATTGAATATGCGGGTGGGAGTATGGAAGATAAAGAAAGTCTTTCCATCATGCTGTTCCCTTTAATCAGGAAGAAGCATTTACGAAAGAAAATCCTGGAAATTTTACCGGTTTATGAAACGGACACGGAGATGACACCGATACCCAAGCGTGCACTTTCCCGGTATGTGTTTCATAAGTTTCTATTCCTCATCCCGATCATCGGTGCCTTGGTATGGTTTTTCAGACCTTGGGGTTATTTTTCCCTTTTGCTTGTACCGTTGGCGATTTATTGGGCTTACATGCAATATAGAGATGCAGGATGGACCATAGAAGGGGATTTATTGTTATTGAGCAGCCGTTTTTTCTCGAAGCAAACATTGATCATGCAAAGAAGCAGAATTCAATCAATCACATATAAAAAAAGTTGGTTTCAGAATCGAAAAGAATTAGCCACTATTTCAGCATCGATTAAATCAGGAGTTACCTCCCGGGTAGGCATGGTTGCTGATGTGGAAGAAAAGGATTGCCTAATAATTAAATCATGGTATTTACCTAAAAAAGCAGTCGACTCCCAATGATTGAAAGGAAGAGTCGGCTGTTTGGCCTACCATTTTTTTCGTAAGAATAAAGGAGCTGTCAAAAAGCCGGTTGCCAGTCCAGCCAAATGACCGACAACGTTGATTTGCGGTTGAATGAAAGTCATGATAATGGCAATGCCGGTCAATGTATATACTGTATTTCTTTCGTTGTTAGTAAAATTGGTTTTATTGAACAGTACAAGGTATAGAAAGAATCCGAGTAAACCAAAAATTGCTCCGCTAGCACCTACGTGGTTATATGTCAGTGGGTTAATTAGGAAAGTTGCGATATTGGCAAGGATTCCTGTCGATAAAAAGAAGATTGAAAACTTGACGGCTCCAAGTAATTTCTCCAGGAATGGACCAAATATGGCAAGTGAGAATCCATTAAACAGTAAATGTGTAAACGTGCTATGTAGAAAGATGGGGGTGATCAAGCGCCACCATTGTCCATCAGCAATGTATAAGTTCACACCTGTGCCATAATAAAAGAGTACATTACCGGGAAGTATGGGGAAAAGGACGAGAACGAATACAATCATCATAATGAGTATGAGCACAGTTACAGCTCGATAAGAATTTGCGTATTCGCGGAAGCTTTCTGTTCTTGTAAACATAAATTCCTCCTTATATCGTTTTTAATTAGATACAATATTATCATTTTCAGGTAAAAGAGTCCTCCTAATGATATGCAACTTATTAAATTAATAGAAGAGGTGTCAAAGTGATTAAAGGTATTGGCGTGGACATTACTGAGTTGGATAGAATGGAAACATTGATCAATCGGCAGCCCCGTTTAAAGGAGCGTATATTGACAGATAGTGAAATCTTGATTTTCGAAAAGTTAAATGGAAGAAGGAAGATCGAGTATTTTGCTGGGCGTTTTGCGGCAAAGGAGGCTTTTTCAAAAGCAAACGGTACAGGGATAGGTAAGCACTTATCCTTTTTGGACATTGAAATCATCTCGGATGATAAAGGAAAGCCGGTGATTTCAAAGCCTTTTTCTGAAGGGGTCCACCTTTCGATTAGCCACAGCAGGGATTATGCGGTTGCTCAAGTCGTAATTGAAGGGTGAAAGGAGTTTTGTCCAATCGGGTCATAAACCTTGAGGTTGTCTCATATACATTTAGTGCTATAGGGAGACAAGGCCCGGTAAAAGGTACATGGCAGAGTAGGTGCTCTCGATAAGTTTTTAGCCGGATCGAGAATTGGTCTGTCTAAAATACTGAGGAATCAAAGACATCAGTCGAGCCAATGTCCGGATCCTGCCTTTTCCTCTCCCTTTTACGTTCAAATGACAAAAAGGGGTTGAAAAGATGAAGAAGATGTTAATGCTTTTTGCAGGGATCATGCTCTTGCTTGCTCTTTCTGCTTGCGGCCAAAAATCGCAGAGTGACGTAGTGAGTGAATTGAATGAGAAGCTTGGCGAAATGAAAGGATATAAAGCTAACGCGAAGATGACATTAAAGATGGGGACGGAACCTCAAGTGTATAATGTGGAGATTTGGCATAAGGACCCTTCTTTTTACCGCGTAAATCTGAAAAATGAAGAGAAGGATCAAAGCCAGATGATTTTGAAAAATGATGATGGTGTATATGTTTTGACGCCAGCTTTGAATAAAAGTTTTAAATTTCAAAGCGAGTGGCCGGAGAACAGCAGTCAGGCCTATTTGTTCGAGTCGTTGGTGAAAGACATTACGGAAGATAAAAGTGCGACATATAAAGAAACGGATAAACATTATGTCTTTGAAACGAAAACGCGCTACCAAAACAATAAAATGTTGCCATATCAAGAGATTACTATAAACAAAAAGGATTTATCCCCAGTCAGTGTAAAAGTCATGGACCCTGATAAGACCGCGTTGGTTCTTGTTGAATTCTCAAAAGTTAAATTCGATACGACTTTTGATAAAGATTCATTTGACATGAAGAAAAACATGACAAGTGCACAACTTGAAGCGCCCGTTATGGCAGAAGTCCAAAATGAGGGGTTTGCTGTGAAATACCCTGAAAATGTCGGTGATATGAATTTAACGGAAGAAAAAGAAATTACGACGGAAAAGGGAGAACGTGTCGTTTTGACCTATGAGGGTACAAAAAGTTTTACATTAGTTCAGGAAAAAGCTGAGGTAGTTCAAACTTCCGTTTCGACGAATGTGAATGGAGAACCTGTTGATTTGGGATATACTGTCGGGGCCATGACGGGAAATACGATTGCATGGACTTTTGAAGGTGTCGATTATATGCTTGCATCAAAGGATTTGACACAGGAAGAAATGATAGAAGTTGCCCGTTCGGTTGGGGAAGATCCAGTCAAATAGGATTACATAACAAGCTGATGTTTCCCGTCTCCTTACGAAGGTTTCTTCTAGGTAGGATAGGCGGGGAAGCGGCTTGTTGACATTTTTTTTAATCCATTTTTTGATTTAGGCTGGCAGCTGGGAAATTAGGATCAAGGTGAAAAAGCACTTTATCTTTATAGCGGTTGGTTATAGAATGGTCCTATAATGAAACGAAAACTTCGCTACTGGGAAGAATCTTATTGTGAGTGTAGGAAAGAAGGAAAAGGTCTTGGAAACGAAAATATTTCATCGAGATACGTGGGCAGAAGTAAATTTAGATAATATTTTTGAAAATATTTCTTCAATGAAAAAAAGACTGAGAAAGGGCGTTAGTCTTTTCGCTGTCGTTAAAGCGAATGCTTATGGCCACGGGGACTATGAAGTGGCTAAAACGGCGCTTGATGCAGGGGCGGATTTTTTAAGTGTAGCTTTTTTGGATGAGGCTCTTGCCTTACGGAAAAAGGGAATATTGGCCCCGATTCTTGTACTTGGGGCGTCTAGGCCTGAAAGTGCAGCACTTGCTGCCGAGCATGGGATTGCCGTGACGGTTTTCGATGTAGCCTGGTTGGAGAAGGCAAAGGATTTGTTGAAACCGGGACAAGTTTTGCAAATCCATGTAAAAGTGGATAGCGGCATGGGGAGAATCGGCGTTCGGGATAAAGGTCAACTCATGAAAGTGGAAAGTTTGCTTAAGAGGGAAGCTTGTTTCAATTTCCAAGGGATATTCACTCATTTCGCGACTGCGGATGAAATGAAGACAGACTTTTATGAAACGCAGCTTGCTTTCTTTAAAGGAATGCTTTCCGAATTGACTGGAAAGCCGGAATATATTCATGCAGCTAATAGTGCAGCTTCTTTAAGGTTCACCGATTCTGAATGGAATGCAATAAGAATGGGAATTTCCATGTATGGTTTGAGTCCTTCCATGGAGATGAAGCCGATATTGCCATTTCCATTAAAACAAGCTATATCATTGAGAACGGAAATGGTCGCGGTTAAACAGCTTGCCAAGGGTGAAAGCGTTAGTTATGGAGCGACTTATACGGCTGAAGGTGATGAATGGATTGGGACTTTGCCAATCGGTTATGCTGACGGCTGGATCCGAAAGCTGCAAGGTCAGGAAGTTCTTGTGGATGGAAAAAGAGTACCCATAGTCGGACGGATTTGCATGGATCAATGCATGATCAAGCTGCCTGGACCATACCCTGTAGGAACAGTGGTCACACTAATGGGGATTGATGGGGAAGAATCGATTACTGTCGATGAGATAGCGGCAAAACTGGAAACGATCAACTATGAGGTAACATGCATGATAGGAGCAAGAGTGCCCCGCATATATATTAAAGACAATCAGGTGAATCATGTACGCAACTTCATTTTGGAATGAGCGGATTGTAAAAAAATCCTAAGATTGTGAATAAGATTTCCTTTATTATGCTGATAATAGGATTGAGAATAGAATATACTCTTTGCAGATAGGGATTTTAATGGTAATATTGAAAAGGATATATAATAAAGGTGTGTAGTGATGGTGGAGGTGTATGTTTGTGTCTGAATCCAGCGCAACAAGAGAGATATTAATTCGATTACCTCAAAATTTTTTAACAGAGTTAGATGGGTATGCGAGTGAGGAAAATGTTAATCGCAGTGAATTTATTTATCGTGCCACAAAAATGTATCTTCGCGAACGTAAAAAGAAAGAGTTTCGTGAATCGATGAAACGCGGTTATATTGAAATGGCGGCCATTAATTTAACGATTGCTTCTGAAGCCTTCCAGGCTGAATTCGAGGCTGGTCATTGCGTTGAACGATTAGTTAGCGGAGGCTGAGCCATTGATTGTTGTTAAGCGTGGTGACGTATACTTCGCAGACCTTTCCCCGGTAGTCGGTTCAGAGCAGGGTGGGACCCGTCCGGTACTAATTTTACAAAACGATATTGGTAATCGCTTTAGTCCGACTGTGATCGTGGCAGCCATTACAGCTCAAATTCAAAAAGCGAAATTGCCTACACATGTTGAGATTAATGCAAAAAAGTACGGATTCGAACGGGATTCCGTCATTTTATTAGAACAGATCCGGACTATCGATAAGCAGCGTTTAACTGATAAAATTACGCATCTTGACGAACCGATGATGCAAAAAGTCAATGAAGCTTTGCAAATCAGTTTAGGCCTCATTGAGTTTTAAAGAAAATTTTCCCCGTAAAACCGGGCGTTATTATAATACAAATCATTCTTGATATTATTTAGATGGCACGATTCCTGCAACTGTGGGAATCGTGTTTTTTTATGAAATAACATAAACATATGTCCAAAAGGTAAACAGGGAGGAAATATGAAAAATTTGACGAATAAAAACATTATACAGTTAGATATTGGATGGAATGTCATTGTTTTTTATGTTATCTCCCTAACTTTTCATTAATTTATGTTTTTCTTACCTGAATTCCGGGTATGTAGTTATGTTGTAAATACCTAAAAAAGCAAAAGTGTAGTGGGGAAACTTAAAGGGAATCCAAATGGAAATAACATTACAGTTAGTTAACATCCTTGTGACGTGGACAGGGAAACATAGCAATTGTGTTAGAATGGGAGGATATTATGAATCAATTGGTTTACGATTTTATTAAGCAAAATCAAGATTACATCCTTACTGAGTGGATGGGCATCATGAAGGAAAGTACGGACGAAAGATTAATTAAAGTCGTCTCAGATCGAATGTTCACGCAAACGAGCAGTGAATTTATAGATATGATCATCACCAACGTTGATAGTAAAAACAAGGAATTCACATTGAAGCTTTCAGATTTTGCCGAGAAAGTCGTCCAATTGGGATGGCCTCTTACTTTCGTCAATGAAGGACTTCATAAATTCACGTTAATTGTCATTAATGGAATGGTGGAAAAGGGTCTCGTTACTCCTGATAATCAAGTCAATCTCGTTAACCATTTGGATAAATGGGCCACACCGATAAATAATGAAATAGTCAATATATATACTCAAACATGGGAAAGAACCGTTTCCATGCAAAAAATAGCGTTGCAAGAACTTTCGGCACCGCTCATTCCTGTATTGGAAGGAATTACGGTAATGCCGCTGGTTGGTACGATTGATACGGAACGTGCCAAACAGATAATGGAAAACCTGTTGACTGGCGTGGTTAAGCATAGATCTGAAGTTGTTCTTATTGATATTACGGGCGTGCCGGTCGTGGATACCATGGTTGCCCATCATATCATTCAAGCTGCGGAAGCAGTCCGATTAGTGGGTGCAAAATGTATACTATGCGGCATCCGCCCTGAAATAGCTCAAACCATCGTTAATCTTGGAATTAATTTAAATGAAGTGATTACAAAAAATACGTTGAAAAAAGGGATAGAAGTTGCGTTGGAATTAACGAGCCGTAAGATCGTAAAGGTGGAGGGATAAGAATGAGGATTCCGATATTAAAGCTTTATGACTGCTTGTTAGTCTCTATACAGTGGGAATTGGATGATGTGACAGCCCTTCAATTTCAAGAGGATTTACTGCATAAGATTCATGAAACAAGCGCGAATGGCGTTGTTATAGATATTACCTCAATAGATTTTATTGATTCTTTTATCGCGAAGGTATTAGGCGATGTCTTTAGCATGTCTAAGCTTATGGGGGCCAAAGTTGTAATTACGGGAATCCAGCCTGCTGTTGCAATAACATTAATTGAACTTGGAATTAGTCTCGATGATGTTCTGACAGCATTAGACTTAGAGAAAGGCCTGGAGAAATTACAACAGGAATTGGGGGATTAAAGAATGGAGTTCCAATCCTGCGTAAAAATCATAAATGAATGGGACATCGTAGCTGCAAGGCAGCTCGGAAGAAATGTCGCTAAAGAGTTGGGGTTCGGTACTGTAGACCAGGCCAGGATCACAACGGCCATTAGCGAATTGGCCCGAAACATATACCTATATGCTGGACAAGGCAGTGTTAGCATAGAAAAGCTAAATATAAATGGGAAGTCAGGATTGAAAATCATTGCAGATGACCAAGGGCCGGGAATTGAGGATATCCGCAGAGTCATGGAAGATGGATATACCACCTCAGGGGGACTGGGGGCAGGCCTTCCTGGAGCCAAACGTTTAATGGATGACTTTGATATTGAATCGATACCAGGTGAAGGGACTAAGATTATCGCTACGAAATGGCTCCGTTAGGGGGGGACTATGGATATTAGGGAGAACATGGAGAAAAAGTATCATGAGGCGCTTTCTACTTATCTTAAAGACCAAAATGAGCAGGCACTCTACCAAGGGCAAAAGATTAGCCGCCTACATATCAAATACAATATATCTCCAGAAGAAATCATCAGTATGCATAAAAATAACTTAATGGAACTTTACCCGGAATTACCGGGAAAAGTATTGGATTCTTTCGACTTCCTGCTTGAAGTCATGATGGGCTACGGCATTGCATACCGTGAACATCAAAGCCTAAGGCATCAACAGCAGGAACTGAAAACGGAAATCGAGATAGCGGCAAACGTTCAACATACTCTTTTGGAAACGGAAATACCTGATATCAAAGCTCTTGAAATTGGAGCGATCAGTGTTCCGGCAAGGCAGATGAACGGGGATTACTATCACTTCGTCCAGGATGAAAATGAACGAATAGGGGTAGGGATAGCCGATGTCATAGGAAAAGGGATCCCTGCTGCATTATGCATGTCGATGATCAAATATGCGATGGACAGTCTTCCGGAGCATCGTCATGAACCGAATAGTGTGCTTGAGAGTTTGAACCGTGTTGTGGAGCATAATGTTGATCCAAGTATGTTCATAACCATGTTCTATGGTTTATATGATCCGCATGATAGGTTATTTTCCTATGCTTCAGCCGGACATGAACCCGGTTTTTACTATGATGCCGCAACAGGTACGTTTAGCGATTTGGATGCAAAGGGCTTGTTGCTTGGAGTCGATAAAAAAACAAGGTATCGCCAATATGAAAAAAAGGTGAATCGTGGAGACATGATCATTTTATTATCTGACGGAGTAACGGAGTGCCGGACGAATGATGGGTTCATAGAAAGGGAAACGCTTATTGGTTTCATTAAAAAGAATATGCATTTGCAAGCCCAGGAAATGGTGAATAATATATATAAACAATTGGAGAAAATGCAGAACTTTCAACTGAGGGATGATTTTACATTAATAATTTTAAAATCGAATGTTTAGTATTGTTTCTGCTGGGTATAGATATAGGAATGAAGAGGATTTGAAGAGGTGGGTCAAGGATGAATATAACAGTAGATGTTAATGAATTGAATACTGAATTTATTGTAAAACTAAAAGGTGAAATCGATGCCTACACTGCACCGAAATTAAGGGAATCACTATTTCCGATTTCAGAGCAGGCAAATGTTTCGATAACTATTGATCTAACTGAAGTTTCGTATATGGATAGTACGGGACTTGGGGTATTTGTCGGTGCTTTTAAAAGCGTAAGGGCACATAATGGTGAGTTCACATTAGTTGGCTTATCGGAAAGGTTACGACGTTTATTTGATATAACGGGTCTTGCAGATATCATTGATATAAAAAGTGGTACAGAGGGTGGGTTAGAATGAGTCAAGTATATGATTACATCGAAATGAAAATACCTGCAAAACCAGAATTCATCGGTGTCATTCGTTTAACGCTTTCTGGAATAGGGAGCCGGATGGGATTTGCGTATGATGAAATAGAGGATTTGAAAATCGCTACCAGTGAGGCTTGTACAAATGCGGTACAGCATGCATATAAGGATTCTGAAAAAGGTGAAGTGAAAGTAAGTTTCGGCCTTTATCCTGACCGTTTGGAGGTCATGGTTTCCGATAGTGGCAAGAGCTGTAATTTCGAAGAGGTTCGTCAAGGGCTGGGTCCATATGAAAATGGGCAAAAGGTCGAACTTTTGAGAGAAGGAGGCTTGGGTCTTTACCTTATTGAAACTCTGATGGATGATGTGAAAATTCATCAGCATGATGGGGTTACTGTATTTATGACTAAGTTTTTAGAAGGAGAGCAGGTGGAGATGGATGCAAAAACAGTCTCAACCTAATCAGGCACAAAGAGAACAGGTAAATGAATGGATCAGAGCTTACCAGCAGAATCAAGATGAAGAAGCACAGAGTAAACTGGTCATCCATTATAAAAGTTTGGTTGAAACAATTTCCCGTAAGTATGCGAAAGGTAAATCATTTCAGGAGGATATCTCCCAAGTCGGCATGATTGGTTTATTAGGTGCGATTCGACGCTATGATGAATCTTTCGGTAAGAGCTTTGAGGCATTTGCCGTCCCCACTATTATCGGGGAAATCAAAAGGTTCCTTCGTGACAAAACATGGAGTGTCCATGTGCCAAGGAGAATTAAGGAACTTGGTCCGAAAATCAGGGTGACTGTCGAGGAATTAACGACAACTCTGCATCGTTCACCAAGAATAGATGAAATAGCCGATAGTATAGGCGTGACCGAAGAAGAAGTTTTAGAAGCGATGGAAATGGGAAAAAGCTATCAAGCTTTATCCGTGGATCATTCTATTGAGGCGGATTCTGATGGCGGTACTGTCACATTGCTTGACATATTCGGAAATGTTGATGAAGGTTTTGAAAAGGTGAATCAGCGTCTTGTGCTTGAAAAGGTGCTTCATGTGCTGAGTGACCGTGAAAAGATGATCATTCAACATACTTATTTAGAGAATTTAAGCCAGAAAGAAGCGGGCGATAAACTTGGGATTTCCCAAATGCATGTGTCAAGGCTCCAACGCCGCGCGATCAAGAAACTTCAAGAAGCCATTAATGCTGAAAACTCGGAGTTAATTCAGTGATCAAAGATATTTTGAGGGGAGAAAAAATAGAAGTCCTTGTCTCTCAATCGTCTAAAAACGGGATGGTTTATTGTGGTGATGATTACTATTTTCTTCATACGGAAGAATATTTTTTGTGTGTACTGGCAGATGGTCTAGGCAGCGGGAAAAACGCATACGATTCCTCCCATGCCGTCATTGAGGAAGTTAAACGTAATCATGAGTTGGATGTGGAAGCACTAATGGCAGTATGCAATCAAGTTTTAGTCGATAAACGGGGGGCAGCCGTTTCCATTTTGAAGATCTTTTATGACAAGAATGAATTTGTATACAGTTCGGTGGGTAACATCCGCTTTTTCCTGTATAATCCAAGCGACGATAAACTCGTTTACCCTTTACCTGTTACAGGGTATTTATCCGGCAGGAAACAAAAATACAGGACGCAGAGATACAAATATGAACCAAATGCGAAATTCATTCTTCATTCCGATGGTTTGGAACTTAAGGGAGCCAAGTCTTTTTTAAAAAGGCTGGTCCCTATCGATAAGAACGCCCAATGCATATTAAAAAGCAGTCCATTAACTGCAGATGATACAACTTTCATTTTAGGAAGCTTACTTTCGCCATAATTCGGAAGTGAGCTTTTTTGTATTGAATTCGCAACTTCATCGCTCATTTGCTAGACTATATATATTAGATCAAAAGGTTGGAGGTATACAAAATGATCGTTGTGGAAGATACATTAAAAGAATTGATAAAACAAATATCCAATGAGCTGACTTTGAAAAATCATCAGGTCCAAAACGTCATACAGATGCTGCAAGAGGGGAATACTGTCCCTTTTATCGCACGGTATAGAAAAGAAATGACGGGTTCACTTGATGAAGTGCAGATTCGTTCCATTATGGAAAGATGGAACTATCTAGAAAACCTTGGCCAGAGGAAAGCGGAAGTTACGCGTTCGATTGGTGAACAGGGGAAATTGACGGAAGAATTAACAAAACAAATCGAGAAGGCAACAAAACTGCAGGAAGTCGAGGATTTATACAGGCCATTCAAACAAAAAAGGAGAACGAAAGCGACAGTTGCTAAAGAAAAGGGTCTTGAACCACTGGCTAATTGGCTTTTGGAATGTCAAATGCATCCTCTAGTCAGTGAAAAAGCAGCTGAATTCATATCGGCAGAAAAAGAAGTTCCTTCTATTGAAGAGGCTATTGCAGGTGCGCAGGATATCATAGCTGAACATATTTCCGATGATGCGGAATTAAGGAAGTGGATAAGGGCTGAAATTTTCAAAGCTGGAAAAGTGGTTTCAACTGTGAAAAATGAAGAGAAGGACGAGAAAAAAATCTTCGAAATGTACTATGAATATGAGGAGCCGGTTCAAAGAATCGTACCACATCGGGTATTGGCGCTGAATAGAGGTGAAAAGGAAGAGGTTTTGCGAATCTCCATTCAGCCTCGGACTGAAGTCATCATTGGTCATCTGGAACGTAAAATCATTAAAAATAATAAATCTGAAGCCCAAGTTGTTCTTGAATCTGCGATTGAGGATGGACTCAAGCGTTTGATCATGCCTTCTGTAGAGCGGGAGATCAGAAAAGAGCTGACGGAAAAAGCGGAAGATCAAGCTATCCACATTTTCTCTGAAAACCTCCGGAACCTGCTCTTGCAGCCTCCGCTTAAAGGAAAAGTGGTCCTCGCCTTAGATCCGGCATATCGGACTGGCTGTAAACTTGCTGTCATTGATGAAACCGGAAAGGTACTCGATATCAGTGTAATCTATCCGCATCCTCCTGCTGCGAAACTTCATGCTGCCCGTGAAAAAACGATCGAAATACTTCAACGGTTCTCAGTTGAGATCGTGGCAATCGGCAATGGTACGGCCTCACGTGAATCAGAGCAATTCATTGCAGATATTTTAAAAGAAGTGAAAGGGAACATTTCATATATAATTGTTAATGAAGCGGGAGCCAGTGTGTATTCAGCCTCGGATATTGCCCGTGAAGAGTTTCCGGATCTTCAAGTAGAACAGAGAAGCGCCGTTTCGATAGGCAGAAGGCTTCAAGATCCCCTTGCTGAACTTGTAAAAATTGATCCGCAATCGGTGGGAGTAGGCCAGTATCAACATGATGTGTCTCAAAAAAAGTTAACGGAATCCCTCACCTTTGTAGTGGAAACAGCTGTTAACCAGGTGGGTGTTAATGTCAATACCGCTTCATCGTCTCTCTTACAATATGTAGCTGGTTTATCAAAATCGGTTGCTCAAAATATTGTGAAGAAAAGGGAAGTGGAAGGGAAATTTCAAAGCAGGAAGGAATTAAAGAAGATTCCCCGGCTTGGTGCCAAAACATATGAACAATGTATAGGGTTCTTACGTATCATTAATGGAGATGAACCTTTAGATCAAACTGCGATACATCCTGAAAACTACAGTGCCGTGAATAAATTATTGAAGAAAATGGGATTCACATCTGAGGATTTAGGCAGTGATGCACTGAATGAAGAGTTAGGTAAGCTAAATCCTGCTGATTTGGTCAATGAATTGGAAATTGGAGAAATTACGATCAAAGATATCATCGATGATTTGATGAAACCGGGAAGAGATCCTCGGGATGAGTTATCAAAACCGCTGCTTAAGCAGGATGTACTAAAAATGGAGGATCTGCAAACTGGGATGGAGTTACAAGGTACAGTGAGGAATGTTGTGGATTTTGGTGCGTTTGTGGACATCGGTGTTAAACAGGATGGACTGGTGCATATTTCTAAACTGAGCAACCGGTTTGTAAAGCACCCATTGGATGTAGTTGCCGTTGGGGATGTTGTAGCGGTTTGGGTCGAACTTGTTGACTCCCAAAAGCAAAGGGTATCTTTAACGATGCTCGAGCCAAAGGATCAAAACTAGCCTATGTTAAGCTCCTTCTATATTAGAAGGGGTTTTTTTGAAATGATGTATTTATATTTGGAACAATGTCGAATCTATAACCTGAGACTTTCTTTCTTTTGATAAAAAAACCAACATTGATTCAACATCTTCACTTGATAATAATCCTTTTCATAAAAGGCTTTGCGGATTTGATTCTGGAACCAATTAGGCATAGCTTTTCCTCCCTTAGTTTCCTATTGTATTATTAGTCTATGTTATAATGGGTTGTCATGTTACCAAGGAAAGGGAGGGGGAAATGGATAATCGTCAATTGCAAAAACTAGTAGAAGAAATTTCGTTGAAAGACTTTAAAAAGGCCTTTAGACACCAAGCGAGTTTTAATCCGCGTCTCCGGACAACAGGAGGACGATACTTGCTCCGTTCACACAATATAGAAATCAATAAGAAGTATCTTGATGAACGCGGTGTGGAAGAAATGATTGGAATCATTAAGCATGAATTGTGCCATTACCATCTGCACATCGAGAAGAAGGGGTACCAGCATCGTGATGCGGACTTTAAGCATTTACTCAAAAAAGTGGGGGCACCGAGATTTTGCGAGACGCTGCCATCTAACCAATTAAAGAAAAAGATGAATACAATTCAATATAAATGTGAAGACTGTCAGCAGGTATATATAAGGAAAAAACGAATCGACACTACCCGTTTCGTTTGTGGTAAATGTCGTGGAACATTGATTTACCAAGGGTTTAAGGAGCAAAAAACAAAAAAATAAAAAAACACAAAAGAACTCTTGACTTTAAGTTGCAACCTCTATATAATCATAAGAGTCGACAAGATAACAACTTGTCCTTAACGACAAACACTAAGGTCCTTGAGCGTGAAAAAGGAACCCAATTTTCATTATTCCGCAGTAGCTCAGTGGTAGAGCATTCGGCTGTTAACCGAACGGTCGTAGGTTCGAGTCCTACCTGCGGAGCCATTTTTTTTGGGGAAGTACTCAAGAGGCTGAAGAGGCGCCCCTGCTAAGGGTGTAGGTCGCGTAAGCGGCGCGAGGGTTCAAATCCCTCCTTCTCCGCCAGTCACATATTTTATATCAAGGCCCATTGGTCAAGCGGTTAAGACACCGCCCTTTCACGGCGGTAACACGGGTTCGAATCCCGTATGGGTCACTTTCTTGTGCATAATCAAAATACTGGTCCCGTGGTGTAGCGGTTAACATGCCTGCCTGTCACGCAGGAGATCGCGGGTTCGATTCCCGTCGGGACCGCCATTTTTTTAAAAAAACACTTGCCAAACTGATATTATCGTGATATAATATTATCCTGGCTGTTAATTAGTGTTTGATTATTGGGCTATAGCCAAGCGGTAAGGCAACGGATTTTGATTCCGTCATGCGAAGGTTCGATCCCTTCTAGCCCAGCCATTTTTATTTAGAGCCATTAGCTCAGTTGGTAGAGCATCTGACTTTTAATCAGAGGGTCGAAGGTTCGAATCCTTCATGGCTCACCATTTATTTTCGCGGGTGTGGCGGAATTGGCAGACGCACCAGACTTAGGATCTGGCGCCGCAAGGCGTGGGGGTTCAAGTCCCTTCACCCGCACTGATATTTTTCTTCTTGACATCAAGTTGAAAAGGTGTTAAACTTATAAAGTCGCTTTCGCGGTCGTGGCGGAATGGCAGACGCGCTAGGTTGAGGGCCTAGTGGGGGAAACCCCGTGGAGGTTCGACTCCTCTCGGCCGCACCAATAACATCATAGAAATTAGCGCCCGTAGCTCAATTGGATAGAGCATCTGACTACGAATCAGAAGGTTGTAGGTTCGACTCCCGCCGGGCGCACCATATTTTACGGGAAGTAGCTCAGCTTGGTAGAGCACTTGGTTTGGGACCAAGGGGTCGCAGGTTCGAATCCTGTCTTCCCGACCATTATTTCTTTCTGAAAATACTTTAAAATTAAATGCGGGTGTAGTTTAGTGGTAAAACCTCAGCCTTCCAAGCTGATGATGAGAGTTCGATTCTCTTCACCCGCTCCATTATTGCTCTTTGAAAACTGAACAAAACAAAGCGCCAACGTTAAATTTTAAGTGAGCACACACTATCAAAAAAGCAAATGAGCAAGTCAAACATTT